>JADGQI010000171.1 GCA_017881905.1 Chloroflexota bacterium | reverse complement strand
TCAGCGCCCTCGCCGTCGGCGAGGTCCGGATCAGCGGCGTGGTCGAGCCCGCGGAGCTCCTCCTCGCCTCGCCGCTCCAGAGCCGCGATTGCGTCTACTACCGGGCCAAGGTCCTGGAGTCCGAGGGCCGTTCCGAGCGGACGGTGTTCGACGAGGAGCGCGCGGTCGGCTTCCGGGTCCGCGATGCGAGCGGCGATGTTCGGGTCTTCCCCCGCGCGGCGCACTGGCTGGTCCCGGAGGCGTTCAACGGGGGGACGGGTCTGCTCGGCGGCGAGCCGACCGGGTTGCTGCTCCGGACCGGTAGCGCGATCCAGTCGGGGATCATCGATCGCCAGACCCAGATCGCCGACCTCCTGACCGTCCACGATCCGTCCGGAGTGGGCGATCCTGGCGGTGACGTGCTCGAAGGTCACCCTGGTGGCCGTCGCGAATATCGGGAGGCGAGGATCGAGCCGGGCGACGTCGTGACGATCATCGGCACCGTCCTGCCGTTCGACCAGCTCGAGGATCCGACCGGCGCCGACGCGGTCACCGGGATCGGTCTCGATGCCGCCGGCGCCATCGCCGACCCGGAGATCGCGGCGGACCTCGAGGAGGCACGAGCCGCGGGACTGCTCGAGACCGATCCCTCCGAAGCCTGGGGCAATGCCGCGATCCCCGGCTTCGGCATCGGCCGGCCGACCCGGCCCGCGGAGCTCGACGGAGCGGCCACTCCCCTGCCCCTTGCGACCCAGGCCGAGGCCGACCAGATCGGGCGGACGTTCGACATCCCACCCGAGACGCTGATCGTCGCTGCCGCACCGGACGCGCAGCTGCTCGTGTCGCTCGGCGCGCCCGGTGCGGTGGTCGCCCGCGAGGAGGATCGCTTCTACGTCGGGTTGCTCGGCGCCATCCTGGCGATCGCGTCCGCGGTCGTGCTGGCCACGTCGCTCAGTCGAGGGATCATCCTCTGATGCCGATGCTCGCCGCCGCCGTGTTCGCCGTGATCATGCTGATCGCGATCGTCGGGTTCATCGGCTTCGCGACCTATAACGACGTGATCGCCCTCATCCAGCGTGTCGACAAGGCCTGGGCGAACATCGACGTCGCGCTCAAGCAGCGCCACGACATGCTGCCCAACCTGGTCGCCGCCGTGCGCGACGTCATGTCCTTCGAGCAGACGGTCCTCGAGGACGTCACGCGCCTGCGCAACGCCTACGATCCGGACCGGCCGATCCCCGAGCAGGGCGAGTTATCGAGCGAGACGAGCCGGGCGATCCGGTCCTTGTTCGCGGTCGTCGAGAACTACCCGACACTCCGATCGGAGGCCAACGTGCTCTCGTTGCAGGCCGAGATCGAGCGGATCGAGGGGATCATCGCCGACCGGCGCGAGCTCTACAACGACCAGGTCTATCGCTACAACACCCGGATCGCCCAGGTGCCGGCGGTCCTCTACGCGGGCTGGTTCGGCTGGGTCCGGCGCGACTCGTTCGCGGCGCGTGACGAGGACCGGTTGCGGCCGGACGTCGGGCTCCGGCCCGCCTGAAACGGCGACGGGCCCGGGCCTCTCGGATCGGTGTCCCCGTCCCTGCTCGTCGGAAGCCCGCGAGTCCGGGAACTACGCCGCCATCGCCTCGTCGGCGGTCAGGAGCAGGCGTCGGCCGTGGGTGGCTTCGAAGTCGAGCGCGATCAGTTGGCGCAGGAACGGGCGGGGCTCGCTCAGGGTCGGGCACTCCAGCCAGAGCGCGCCATCGCGTTCGGTCGCGATGAGCATCGCACCGCACTGAGGGCAGCTGGGCTGGTCGCGCTCGGCGCGCTCGATGAGATCGATGAGTCTGGTCCGATCGGACATCGGATACCTCCGCGTTGTGTATTACGAGACGTATCGTATCAGATATCGTGTTTCGGGTACAGTTACGATTGATGAACATCCCTGCAACCACGGTGCGACCCGCGACGACCGACGTCGCGACCGTCGAGCTCGAACCCCTGCCCCCGCTTCGAGGCCGTCCGCGGAGCGACCGGATCCACCGAGCGATCCTCGATGCGACGCGTGAGCTCCTCGTCCAGGACGGCTTCACCAAGCTCCGTCTCGAGCGGGTGGCCGCCCGGGCCGGCGTGGGCAAGGCGACGATCTATCGGCGCTGGCCGTCGAAGGAGGCGCTCGCCCTCGAGCTCCTGTTCGAGCTTGCGGGTCCCCACATCGAGGTCGCCGAGTCGGGTGACACGCGCGGGGAATTGAAAGCCGTCGTGATGAACTCCGTGCGCTCGATCACCCAGACGCCGTTCGGCCCGGTCATCCGGGCGCTGCTCTCGCAGATCGCCGGGAATCCGTCGATCGGGGATCCGTTCCGCGAGATGGTCGTCGGCGCACGTCGGAGCCAGGTCGCGCTCGTCATCGAGCGCGGCATCGCACGGGGAGACCTCCGGCCGGATGCGGACCCGTCGGTCGCAACGGAGCTCCTCGTCGGTCCGGTCTACTTCCGGCTGGTCTTCGGCGGTCGTCTCGACGAGGCCTTCGCCGATCGCGTCGTCGGGCTCGTGCTCGAGGGCTACGCCCCGCGCGTTCCGCCCATTCCGCGGCCGATGCCCCGCTGAGGGACGCCTACTTCGGGAGGTCGGTCCCGTGCTCGGACGACGAGCCCCAGCTCGTCAGGCTCCGCAGGAAGCGGGAGGCCGTGCTCTCCGGCAGGGCGGCACCGACCGCGACGACGACCGGCTCGGCGGCCGCGGACTCGGCGTCCGTGCCGGCAGCATCGGGCTGCGTGACCGGGGCGCCAGCCTCGTCGGCTGCGACGGGGGCCTCGACGGACTCGGCCTCCGGCGCGTCCGCGGCCTCGGGCGCCTCGGCGACCGCGTCGGTGCTCGGCGCGTCGACCGTGGCGTCAGAGGTCGCGATGGGATCGGCCGATCCCTCATCATCGCCGGCCGACAGCGCCGTATCCATGACGCCGACGAGCTCCGGCTCGTCGTCGCCGGTGGCGTCGCCTGCGGCCTGGGTGTCGGAGGAAGCCTCGCCCACGGGCTCGGCCTCAATGGGCGCGGCCTCCGCCTCGGCG
>JADGQI010000097.1 GCA_017881905.1 Chloroflexota bacterium | reverse complement strand
TCGACCGCGCCGGCGATCAGGAGGAGGAAGATCGGCAGGATCAGGGCGAGCTCGACGAGCGACTGGCCACGGGATCGACCGAAGAGCGGTCCGTGGCGGCGGAAGAGGCGCCACATCGACGATGACATCTCGCTAGCGATCGCGGTCGACCCGGCTTCGGTCGGTACGGCCGGGCTGGGGACGCCATGGTCGCGGATGCACCTTACACGGCACCTTGCCAGGGTCTGGTGGGGTTAGGTGTGGCCAGTACTTCCGTGTTCTGGCTGCACCGACGAGGAGCGGCGAAGGTTGGCGCATGAACAAGCGCGTTGCAGCCGGCGTCCTTTGGCTTTTCGCCGGCTGGTATCTCGGCAACCTCATCGCCTACCACCTGGGCCTCAGCGACCTCTTCGGACCGGTCCTCGGCATCGTCGCTGCGGTCATGGTCGCGGGGGACCCGTTCGGTCTCTTGTGGCGTCGGGCCGCGGCGCAGTCGGCATCCGACGGGGACGTCACCCGGTCGACCGCCACGAACTGACCCGGTTCAGACCTCGAGGGCCTGCTCGGCCGGCAGGACGATGGTGAACGCGGCGCCTCGATCCGCATCGGGCGGCTCGAGGACCAGGTCGCCATCCATCGATCTGGCGAGCTCGCGGGACACGTACAGACCGAGCCCACTGCCGTCCTCAGCCGACTGATCGCCGACCCGGGCGAACCGGGCGAACAGCGCCTCGCGCTCGGTCTCGGGGATGCCCGGACCGTGATCGGCGATCGTCAGGCGCAGGCGATCGGCCGAGGCGTCGACGTCGATCGTCACGTCGACCGGTCCGCGCCGTCCGTATTTGATCGCGTTGTCGAGCAGCGCCCAGAGGACCTGGTCGACCTGGTCGCCGTCCGCGACGGCGAGCCAGCCGCCCGACCGGTCGTCGAGGTTGAACGGGACGGCCTCAGCCCCGAGGGCCTCCCACGCCCTGCGGATCCGGGGAGCCAGCCCGAACACGTCGGCCTCCGGGCGGAGGGTGCCCGCCTCCAGCCGGCTGACGGTCAGCAATTGGCGGACCATCCGGCTCAGCCGTTCCGCCTGCTCGGCGATGATCCCCAGACGTCGGTCCGGGCGCTCCGCATCGAGTCGCTCGGCGTAGGCGCGGATGCTGGTGAGCGGCGTCTGGAGGTTGTGACTGACGCCGCGCAGGAAGTCGTCCTTGGCGGCATCGAGCTCGAGCAGCCGGGCGTTCTGGGCACCGACCCGTTCGAACAGCTGGGCGTTCCGGACGGCCACGCCGATCTCGCTCGCGAACAGTTCCAGGAGGTCCTGGTCGGCGCGCTCCCACGCTCGCGTCGCCGGCAGGTGGCCGATGAGCAGACCGAGGCGATCCTCGCCAGCCCGCAGCGACGCTCGGACCGGCAAGGCCTCGCCCGGAACCCGCTCTTCGGCGGGGACCGTGAGCGGATCGACGAGCATGATCCGGGCATCGACCATCCCGAAGGCCGTCCGGGCATCCTCGGCCGCCCGCCCGATCAACCAGGCCACGCCGTCGCGCGGCGACGCCGCCACCAGAGCCGCCAGGATCCGTCCGAGCTCGCGGTTACGGCGTTCGAGCTCCGCGGCCAGGCGGTTGTGGGATTCCGCCAGGCGGGCGAGCTCGTCGTCCCCACTGACGGTGATGGGCGTGCTCAGGTCGCCGGTCGAGACCCGGTCGACCGCCGTGGCGATCGCCCGGAGCGGCGCCGTCAGGTCGGACGCCAGGGCGAACGCCACGAGGACTGCCAGGAGCGCAGCGATCGCGATCGTCAGGATCAGGATGCGTGGCAGTGTGTCGCCCGGCTCCGGCCCCAGGAAGCGTTCGGCCGCGACGACCACGAGGCCGAACGAGGCGAGCGGGAGGACCGCCGCCGCGACGAGGGCGATCGTCAGCCGGTTCCGGAACGAGATCCCGGAGTCGACGCGCTCGGCATCGGCGTCGCCGGTCAGGACCAGCGGCTCGGTCCCCGCCAGGTGCGCCGCGACGGCCGCCGATTCGCCGGTCCCGTCGTCCGCGACGCCCTCGCTGAGTTCGGCTTCGGTCGGCAGCGCCCCGCCCGTGTCATCGGCCGCGGTGTCGGTGGGTTCGGCCTCGGTCGGGGGCTCCGCGTCCGCCTGGGTCTCGGCGGCGGCCTCGTTGGGTTCGGCCTCGGTCGGCTGCGGTGCGTCCACGTGGCTCAGGGAACCGGGTCGACCGGGCGATCCAGCGCCCACTCGGCGGCCTCGTCCGGTTGGTCGATCGAGACCAGCCGATAGCCCACCCCGCGGACCGTCAACAGGTGAGCCGGGTGGTTCGGATCGGGCTCGAGCTTGGTCCTCAGCCGGCGCATCGTCACCCAGACATAGGAGGGATCCGCGTCCTCGGTCTCGGCCCAGCCACGAGCCAGCAGCGTCTCGGTGGTCACGACGTGGCCCAGGTTCGCGACGAGGGCGTACAGGAGCCGCGACTCGGTCGGCGTCAGCTGGACCGCTCCGCCGGACACGATCGCCTGGCGGCGGTGGAGCTCGAGCACGACCTGCGGGCCGAGGACGAGGCTCCGGCGCGGGACCCGGTCGCCGAGCCGCCGGAGCACCCGATTGACTCGCGCTCGAAGCTCCGGGTAGTGGTACGGCTTGGTGATGTAGTCCTCGGCGATCTCGTCGAGGACGTCGGCCTTGCTGTCCCCGGCGTCGATCGCCGACAGGACGATGATCGGGAGGTCGGCGCGCGCCTTGATCTCGCGCGCGAGGGACAACCCGTCGAGCCGCGGCATCATCATGTCGATGATCAGCAGGTCCGGCCAGCCCGTGGCCAGGCGCCGGAGCGCCTCCCGCCCGTCGCGCGCGGTGGCCACGTCGAAGCCGTCGGCCGTCAGGCGCTCGCTGAGGACGACCAGCAGGTTCGGGTCATCGTCGACGAGGAGGATGCGGGGCGAGATCGATCCATGTGGGCCGGTCGGATCGTTGCTCAGCATCGTTCGAGTATAGGCAGTGCCGGAGGCCTCCCCCGGTCGACGGTCAGGGCGCCTTCGGGTCGACGAACCTGCACCGAGCGCGGACGGGGCACCGGGAGCACTCTGGGTTCCGGGCGTGGCAGATCCGCCGCCCGTGGGTGATCAGATTGACGTGCGCCTCGTACATCTGGTCGGGTTCGAGCAGCACGAGGTAGATCTCGTGGGCATCGTCGGCGCTCACCTTGGGCCCGATCAGCCCGATCCGATGGCTCACCCGCTCGACGTGGCGATCGACCGGCATGAGCGGCGTTCCGAAGCAGAACAGGAGGAGGACCGACGCGGTCTTCCGGCCGATCCCGCCGATCCTCGTCAGCCAGTCCCTGGCCTCGAGGGCGGGCATCTCACCGAGGAACTCGAGCGAGTGGTCGCCCCGCTCCTCACGGATCGTCCGCAGTGCGGCCTGGATCCGCGGCGTCTTCTGGACGGCCAGGCCGCCCGGCCGGATGACCTCGATCAGCTCGTCGACGGGGGCGGTCTCGACGGCCGACCAATCGGGCGCGGCCGAGTCGGACAGACCGACGCCACCCCAGCCGGCCGAGGCTCGATGCGTTTCGACGGCGCCGCTGCCGGGGTAGGCGAGGCGGAGCGCCTCGAACGCGTGCTCGGCGTTCACG
>JADGQI010000096.1 GCA_017881905.1 Chloroflexota bacterium | reverse complement strand
TGGCCGGCGCGGCGGCGATCAAGCTCTTCCCTGCATCGGTCACGGGACCGACCTTCATCCGCGAGCTTCACGGGCCGTTCCCCGAGATCCCGGTCATCCCGACCGGCGGCGTCACCGTCGACACGGCAGCGAGCCTGATCGTCGCCGGTGCGGTGGCGGTCGGGATCGGCGGCTGGCTCACCGGGGACGGGGATCCGGCCGGGATCGCCGAGCGCGGGCGGCGGGTCATGCGGGTCATCCAGGCCGCGCGCCAGAGCGGTCGGGTCCCGTGAGCATCCGAGCACCGGGATCTCGACCGGCGGAGGTGATCACCCTCGGTGAGTGCCTCCTCTCGTTCGTGGCCGCGGACGCCGCGCCGATGGCCGGTGCCGCCGCATTCCGCCCGTATCCCGCCGGCGCCGAAGCGAACGTCGCGGTCGGGCTGGCCAGGCTCGGGCGACGCGTAGCGTTCATCGGTCGGGTCGGCGACGACGGGCTCGGGACCCGGGTCGAGCGCGCGCTGCGGGGCGAGGGAGTCGACGTCACCGGACTGACCGTCGACCCGGCGGGACCCACCGGGATCATGATCCGCGAGCGGCGTCTTCTGGGTCCCGCCGAGGTCTTCTACGCACGGGCCGGCTCGGCGGGCTCGAGGCTGGGCCACGAGGACGTCCAGGCGACGTCGTCGCGGAAGGCATTCGTCTCGGCTCGGTGGCTCCACCTGACCGGGATCACGCCGGCGCTCTCGTCAACCTGCGGCGCGGCGGTCCTGACGGCGATCGAGCTCGGGCGAGCCGCTGGCCTGACGATCAGCCTCGACGTCAATCTCCGCCGTCGACTCTGGTCGGAGGCGGAGGCGACCGCGACCCTCGTCGAGCTCGCCGCACTCGTCGACGTGATCATCGCCGATGCGGACGAGGCATCGGTCATCACGGGCGCCCGGCCCGGGTCCCCGGAGCGATCGCTCGCCGAGCGCCTGCTCGCGCTCGGCCCGTCGCTCGCGGTCCTCAAGCTCGGGGCCTGGGGCGCCCTCGCGCTCGAGCAGGACGACGAGCCGGTGACGGCGCCGGGGCTGGCCGTCGCGGCCGTCGTCGACCCCGTCGGTGCCGGCGACGCGTTCTGCGCCGGCTTCATCGACGCCCGGCTCGACGACCTCGACCTCGCGGACGCGCTGACCCGCGGGAACGCATGCGGCGCCGCCGTGGTCGCGGTGGAGGGGGACCAGACCGGCCTGCCCACCCGGGACGAGCTCGTGCGCCTGCTCGCGGTCGGCGGCCCCGATACGCTCCGCTGAGGGTCAGCCGGCGAACGGCGTCGGCGGTCGGCCGCGGATACCCGGCCGGACCCGGAACATGGCGCCGGCGAGCGGCTCGGCGGCATGCTGCGCCTCGCTCAGCTGTTCCCAGGCCGTGGTGATGTAGAGCTCGTCGAGGTCCGGACCGCCGAAGGCCGGGCAGGTCACCTCTGACACGGGCAGCCGGACCTCTCGATCGACCGAGCCGTCGGGCAGGTAGCGGCGGACGATCCAGCCGTCCCACAGCGCGACCCAGACCGCACCCTCCGCATCGACGGTGATGCCGTCGGGGTTGCCGTCGGCCGGATCGACGACGACGAACGGGCGTCGATCGGCGATCGAGCCGGTCGCCGGATCGAAGTCGAAGCGGTCGATCCGGTGGGTCGGCGTGTCGACGTAGTACATCGTCCGGCCGTCGAGGCTCCAGTCGAGCCCGTTCGAGATGGCGATGTCGTCGACCATCCGGTGGACGGAGAGGTCGGCGTCGAGCCGGTAGAGCGCTCCCGCCCCGGCGCGCTGGTCGAGGGCCATCGTGCCGGCCCAGAACCGACCCTGCGGGTCGCACTTCCCGGCGTTGAACCGAAGGTCGGTACGGTCCGACTGGACATCGGCGAGCCGCTCGACGGTGCCGTCCTCGGCCACGGCCCAGAACCCGTCGGCGAGCGCCGCGACCCAGCCGCCGGAAGCCCTGATCGCGATCGAGCCCACCAGAAACGGCAGCTGGATCGTCCGCGTCTCCCCGTCGTCGGCGGTCAGGTACAGCCGCGCCTTGGGGATGTCGACCCAGGCGATCCGTCCGATCCTGGCGTCCCAGACGGGTCCCTCGCCGACCATCGATCCGAAGTCGACGATCAGCTCCGGGTCGCCGGGGTCGCTCGGGAGTCGATCGCTCATCGGGCGATCATGCCAGGTCGACCGGCGTCGGCAGGGGCTCGCCGCGCACCCCGGCCAGGAGGTTGGCAGCGGCCATGGTCGCCATCCGGGCGCGCGTCGCCGTCGTCGCCGACGCGATGTGCGGCACGATCAGGCAGTTCGAGAGGCGGAGGAGCGGGTCATCCGGGTCGATCGGCTCGGGGTCGGTCACGTCGAGGCCGGCGGCACCGATGGTTCCGTCGGCCAGGGCGGCCGCCAATGCGGCGCTATCCACGATCGGTCCGCGCGAGGTATTGACGAGCACCGCCGTGCGACGCATCCGGGCGAGCGCGGCCGCGTCGATCAGGTGGCGGGTCTCGTCGGTCAGGGGGACGTGGATCGACACGATGTCGCTCCGGGCGAGGAGCTCGTCGAAGTCGACGAACGTGGCGCCGAGCGCGGTCTCGACGGACTCCGACGCCCGTTCGCGCTGGTGGTACAGGACGGTCATCCCGAATCCTGCGGCGCGCCGAGCGACCGCCTGGCCGATCCGCCCGAGCCCGACGATCCCGAGGGTCGACCCGTGGACGTCGATGCCGAGGAGGAGCATCGGACCCCACGTCCGCCAGCTGCCGGATCGGACGAACCGATCCCCCTCGCCGACCCGTCGCGCCGCGGCCAGGATGAGCGCCCACGCGAGATCGGCGGTCGACTCGGTCAGGACGCCGGGTGTGTTCCCGACCGCGACCCCGCGCCTGGCGCAGGCGCTGAGATCGATGTTGTCGTACCCGACCGCGTAGTTCGCGACCACGCGGAGACGCGGGCCGGCGGCGTCGAGCAGCTCATCGTCGACCCGATCGGTCAACAAGGTCAGGATCCCGGCGCAACCGGCGACCCGGTCGAGGAGGGCCGCACGCGGCGGCGGCGTGTCCTCGGTCCAGACGTCCAGGTCGCAGCTCGCGCGGATCGGCCCGAGGCCGGCTTCCGGGATCAGGCGAGCGACGAAGACGCGCGGACGGTCCATCCTCGGTTCCACGGCCCAAGCCTATCGCGCCCGATCACGTCGGTTCCGTGCTTTCCTCGACCTTGGCGCGGAACCCGGCGCGGGCGAGACGCCTGACTTCGGCGGCCGCCCGTTTCATGGTCGAGAACTCCCGCTCGACCTCGTAGCGGCCCTTGTCCCGCTCGATCCGGTAACCGGTGAACCCTTTGGCCCGCAGCTTGGCCAGGCGCTTGAGGGCGTTCGCCCGGTTTTTGAACGTCGTGCTGGCGGCTTCCCACTGTGGCTTCGGGGCCGCGACCTCTGGGATCGCCACGGTCGGTGACGGCGACGGTGTCGATACGGTGGCCGTCGGGGTTGGTCGTGCTGGCGAAGGCGTCGGTGTCGGCGATGGCGATTGACTGGCCCGCGCGATCCGCACCGGCGTGGCGATCGGCACGGGAGCGAACAGGTCCGAGCACCCGGCCACGACGATCGACAGGACGACGACGGCGCAGACGACCGCCCACGCGCTTCGCCGAGACGCGCTGGGATCGGTCATCGATCCGCTCGTACCCCCCGTCGGCAGCCGTGGGCCCGGTGGGATCGCGGAGCGACGCACCGTCCGCCGTGATTGTGAGCCGCCCAGGCCCGCCTGACAATCCACCGCCGGCGATCCCCCGACCGCGCCCACGACGCGTACAGTGGGTGCGACCGCACAGCGACCGGCGATGCCGGGCACGCGACCCGCGGGCGACCCACGAGGAGGTCTTGATGGCCAGGTATCTGTGGCAGGTGTCCTATTCACCCGAGGGGATCAGGGGCTTGATCAAGGAGGGCGGAACGAACCGTGCCACCGCGATCCGTCGACTCGCGGAGAGCCACGGTGGCAAGGTCGAATCTTTCGATTTCGCCTTCGGCGACGACGACGTCTACCTCATCGCCGAACTGCCGAGCCACATCGAGGCATCCGCGATCGCGTTGGCCGTCGCCGCATCCGGCGCGGCCTCGATCAAGACCGTCGTGCTGCTGACTCCAGCCGAGATCGACGAGGCTGTCAAGGTCGACGTCGGGTACCGCGCACCGGGCAAGTAACAGACGACGACGGGCGCCGCAGCGGGTCGCGGTCGCGCCAAGTGGATGGGCCGGCCGCGGAGATCGCAGCCGGCCCGTTGTCCCCCCGCCAGAGGTCGGCCTTCACCGACCTCATCGCACCTACGGTGTACCAGCGGCGACTTGTCCGTTGCCATTGAATCGGTTCGCCCGCGCACCGCGAACCGGCGAAGGTCCCGTTCCGGACAGGACCGATGGCGATGTCGCGTCGTCGTCGTCAGGCCGTGGCCGCGGCCGCCAGATCGGCGACGAAGCTCCGGCGCCAGCCTTCGGTCGCCTCGATCCCGTTGAACGTGTACAGGTGGATCCCGCCGATCCCGGCGGCCCGATCCGCGAACAGCGGCGCGAGCTCGAGCAACAGGTCGTTCGGCCGGTAGAAGCCGCCCGAGCGGAGCATCTTGCTCACGAACCGGGCGTTCTTCAGGACGAACCGCCGGGTGTCCTTCACCCCGATCCGTGCACCGATCGTCATCAGTCGCTGCGGGTCGGCGACGCCCGGGATCCCGAGGACGGCGGGCAGCGCGATGCCGTCCGCCCGTCGGGCGGCGAGCCAGGTCCCGATCGCCCGGGCATCGAAGCACATCTGGGTCGTCATATACCGGGCATAGGGCGCCTTCGCGACGAGCGCCGCGAGGAGGCGATCGTCGGGGATCGATGGATGACCCTGCGGGTAGCAGGGGACCCCGATGTCGGTGATGCCGTGCGGGAGCTCGGCCATCGCCCGGAGGAGGGACAGTCCGTCCGGGTAGTCACCGGGGTCGTCGGCATCACCGCCGACGACGAACGCGCGATCGATCCCGGCTTCGTCGAGCCGACCGAGCAGCTCGGCCAGATGGCCCAAGTCACGGATCATCTTGGCCGACAGGTGGGGGATCGATCGCAGGCCGTGGGTCTCCAGCTCGATCGCCAGCTCGACGGTCGCCTCGATCCCCTTGGCCGGAGACGCCGTGACCGACACCGTCGAGCCGGGCGGCAGGAAGGCCGCCTGGTCGTGGATGTTCTTGAGCGGGATGACTTCGAAGGTCGGGGATTCGAGGACGCGGACCAGGGCGGCCTTGGCCGCGTCGTCGAGCGCCCGGCTGCGTGCCATCAGACGAAGGCGTCCGGCATCGACGCCTTCTTACGGATGATGTACTCGAGCAGCTCATCGTCGATCGCCTGGTCGAGCGGCGGCTCCTGGTACTCCGCGAGCATCCGCTTCCAGATCGCGTTGGCCCGGCTCTGGGCATCCAGGCCGCCGTCCTCGAGCCACTGCTCGAAGCTGTTGTTGTCGGCGGTCTCCGCCCGGTAGAAGGCCGTCTCGAAGTTCGCCAGGGTGTGGGCGCTGCCGAGGTAGTGCGTGCCGGGCTCGTTGTTCCGGATCGCATCGAGCGCCTGGCCGTTCTCGCTCAGGTCGATCCCCTGGGCGAACACCTGCATCATCCCGCACTGGTCCGCATCGAGGATGAACTTCTCGTAGCCGACGGCGAGGCCGCCCTCCAGCCAGCCCGCGGCGTGGAGGACGAAGTTGACCCCGGCCAGGACGGTCGGCTGGAGCGTCGCGGCGGACTCGTAGGCGGCCTGCGCGTCGGCGATCTTCGAGGCGCACAGGCTGCCGCCCGAGCGGAACGGCACGCCGAGACGACGCGCCAGCGCGGCCATCGCGTAGAGCACGAGCGCCGGCTCAGGGGTCCCGAACGTCGGAGCCCCGGTCTGCATCGACATGGAGCTCGCGAACGAACCCAGGACGACGGGGGCTCCCGGACGGGTCAGCTGGACGAAGGTCATCCCGGCCAGGGCCTCCGCCAGCGTCTGGGCGCAGACGCCCGCGGCGGTGACCGGGGCCATCGCGCCGGCCAGGATGAACGGGGTCAGGAGGGTCGCCTGGTTGGCCTCGGCGTAGGCGCGCGCCGCCCCGAGCATGACCGAGTCCCAGACGAGCGGCGAGTTCGCATTGATCAGGCTCAGGACGACCGCATGGTCCTCGAGGTAGTCGGCGCCGAACAGGATGCGCGCCATGTCGACCGTGTCGCGGGCCCGTTCCGGGGCGGTGACCGAGCCCATGAACGGCTTGTCCGAGTACCGCATGTGGGCGTAGACCATGTCGAGGTGGCGCTTGTTGACCGGGACGTCGACCGGCTCACAGACCGTCCCACCGCTGTGGTGGAGATGCGGGCTGGCATAGGTCAGCTTCACGAAGTTGCGGAAGTCCTCGATCGTCCCGTAGCGCCGGCCGTTGTCCAGGTCGCGCACGAAGGGTGAGCCGTAATTCGGTGCGAAGACCGTGGCCATCCCGCCGATCTGGACGTCGTTGGCGTGGTTCCGGGCGTACTGCGTGAAGATCCGCGGCGCGCTCGTCTGGACGATCGACCGGCACATCCCCCGCGGGAAGCGGACGCGGACGCCCTGGACGTCGGCGCCGCCGGCGGAGAGCAGGCGAAGTGCGTCCTCGTCCCCGCGGAAGTCGACGCCGACCTCCTCGAGGATCGTGTCGGCGTTGTGCTCGATGAGCGACAGGCCCTCCTCGTCGAGGACCTCGAACGGGGCGAGCTTGCGGGTCAGGAACGGGACGCGCTCGATCTGGGCGTGGAGCCGGGCCGCCTGGCGCCCGGCATGGCCGCCGGAGCGTCGCCGCGGCGTGTCGTCGGTCATCGGTCCTCCTTCGCGGCGGCGGCCATGACCGCTCGTCGCCGGCGTTGTGCGGCTCGGGGATCGCCGCCCTCGGCGGGACCGCTGCGGCGCGCGGGCAGCTCGACGACCCGGGACAGGTTGTCGAAGGTCGCGGTCTTGTGGGGGAAGGCGAGCGCGTCGACGAAGTGCTCCTGGAATCGAGGCTCGACCGCGGTCTCGATCTTCTCGACCCGCCGGACGACCTCCTCGATCTCGCGCCTGGCCGCACCAGAGAGCAATGCGATGAGGGCCCCGGTGCCCGCGGCATTGCCGGCCGATCGGACGTGGCCGAGGTCGCAGTCCGGGATGAGCCCGAGGACCATCGCGTGGGTCGTGTCGATCTGACTGCCGAACGCACCGGCGAACCGGATGTCGTCGACCGCCTCGACCCCCGCGCGATCCATGAGCAGCCGGACGCCGGCGTAGAGCGCGGCCTTGGCGAGCTGGATCGCGCGGACGTCGTTCTGGGTGATGACGATGCGCGGCGAGCCGTCGTTGAGGACGTACGAGAAGGTCCGGCCGTCGGGCACGATCCGCGGGGTGCGGGCGGCCATCTCGCCGTCGACGATCCCGTCGCCGGTGATCACGCCGGCCAGGAACAGCTCCGCGATGACCTCGACGATGCCCGAGCCGCAGATCCCGGTGATCCCGAGATCGGCGGTCGCGGCGGCGAAGTCCGGGGCATCCGACCAGATGTCCGAGCCGATGACCCTGAACCGCGGCTCGAGCGTGACCCGGTCGATCCGGACGCGCTCGATCGCGCCTGGGGCGGCGCGCTGGCCGCCACTGATCTGCGCGCCCTCGAAGGCGGGCCCGGTCGGGCTCGAGGCGGCTAGCAGGCGGTCGCGGTCGCCGAGCACGATCTCCGCGTTCGTCCCGACGTCGACGATGAGCTGGATCGACTCCGCCCGGTGGGGCGCCTCGGCCAGGATCACGGCGGCGGTGTCGGCGCCGACGTGGCCGGCGATGCACGGCAGGACGTAGACCCGGGCGCCCGGATGCGCCCGCACCCCGATCTCCGCGGCGGTCGTCCGGACCGCCCGGTCCGTCGCCAGCGCGAAGGGCGCGGTCCCGAGCGGGATCGGGTCGATCCCGAGGAGGAGGTGGTGCATGATCGGGTTGCCCACGACCGTGACCTCGAGGATCTCTCGGGCCGGCACGCCGGCCTGGACCGCCAGACCGGCGACCAGCTTGGCCAGCGCTCCGCGGACGGCCCGGGTCATCTCGCCGGCGCCCTCCGGATGGAGCATCGCGTACGACACCCGGCTCATCAGGTCCTCGCCGAAGCGGATCTGCGGGTTCATCACCCCATTCGAGGCGAGGACCGAGCCGTCGGCCAGGTCGGCCAGGTGTCCCGCGATCGTGGTCGAGCCGACGTCGATGGCGACGCCGTAGGCGCGGTCGTGGAGGCCCGGCCAGACGGCCGTGATCGTCCGTCGGTCGTGGACCGCGACCGTGACCTTGTACCGGCCCTCGGTCAATGCCGGCTGGAGGGCGCGGACGACCTGGAGGTCAGCCTCGAGCCCGGTCAGGTCCCACTCCCGGGCGAGCGCGTCCATCAGCCGGGCGAGGTCCCCGGACGGAGAGGCGAGCTCGGGCTCGGTGACCTCGACGTAGTGAAGGCGGACGACCGGATCGATCTCGAAATCCCGAACGTCCAGGCCCTTGCGCACGACCTGGCGATGGACCTGGCTCTCGGGCGGGACGTCGACCAGGATGTCGCCGCGGACCGTCGCGGTGCAGCTGAGCCGCCGATCGGCGGCCAGGCCGTGCTCGCGGCGGTACTCTGCCTCGACCTCGCCGGACGGTGACAGGTGGTCGGGCATCGAGGTGAGGCCGAGCTTGGGGAACGGACCGACCCCCGGGCTGACCTGGCAGCGCCCGCAGATGCCTCGTCCGCCACAGACCGAATCGATGTCGACGCCGAGCGAGCGGGCGGCATCGAGCACCGTGGTCCCGTCCGGGAAGCGACCGCGTCGCCCGGACGGCGTGAAGACGACCTGGCGCTCTGCGGTGTCGGTCACCGGCCCAGGCTCAGCCGGCGACCGGCGCTTCGACCGGCCCGCCGCCGCGACGGCGGTTGACCCGGACACCGCGCTCGCCCTCGACCGGTGCCTGCCGGAACGTGCGGATCCAGCGAGCGCACTCCGGGTCGTTCCCCATCAGGACGTCGGCGGCCATGACCGAGTGCCTGACGCCGTCGGCGATCGGGTTGGTGATGGCCGAAGTCAGGCCGTTCGCGATCGCCATCGACAGGTACGCCCCGTTGATCCCTTCGCGGTTGGGCAGGCCGAAGCTGACGTTGGACGCGCCGCAGGTGCTGTTGACCTTCAGCTCGTCGCGCAGCCGGCCGAGGATGTGGAAGACCTGCCGACCGGCATAGCGCATCGCCCCGATCGGCATGAGCAGCGGGTCCACCACGATGTCCTCGCGCGGGATGCCATGATCGGCGGCCCGTTCGACGATCCGCTTGGCCACGGCGAACCGGACGTCGGGGTCCTCCGAGATGCCGGTCTCGTCGTTCGAGATCGCGACCACGGCCGCGCCGTACTTCTTGACCAGCGGCAGGACCCGCTCGAGCCGATCGTCCTCGCCGGTGACCGAGTTGACCAGCGCCTTGCCGCGATAGACGGACAGCCCCGCCTCCAGGGCGGCCACGATCGACGAGTCGATGGACAGGGGCAGGTCCGTCAGCGATTGGACCAGCTGGATCGTCCGGGCCAGGATCGCCGGCTCGTCGGCCAGCGGGATCCCGGCATTGACATCGAGCATGTGGGCGCCCGCCTCGACCTGGGCCACCACGTCACGCTCGACCCGGCTGAAGTCGCCGTTCCGCATCTCCTCGGCCAGCAGCTTGCGGCCGGTCGGGTTGATCCGCTCGCCGATGATCACGAACGGCTGGTCGAAGCCGAGCGCGACCTCGCGCGTCGCCGAGCCGACGACTGTCCGGGTCATCCTCCGGCCTCGGCGCCGGCGGCTCCGGTGGTCGGCTCAGCCCCGCCCGCCGCCACGAGGGCGGCGAGCTCGGTCTTGCCGTAGGCGGCCTCGAGCCGGGCGGCCTCGCCGTTGGCCTCGGACTCGAGATCGTCGCTGCAGGCTCGCTGGGTCTTGCGCCACTCGGCGATGTAGTCGTCCATCGCCCGCCGGCCGGCCTTGACGGCGGCCTTGTCGATGGCCACCTGGAAGCGCGGGTGGAGGACGACCTTGCTGGCGCGCCGGCCGTCCTTGGCGACGACCTGGGCGGGGATGTCCCGCCACCAGATGACGGTCAGGGTGGCGCTCATGTCAGGCGGCTCCGGCATAGTCGGTGGGAGAACCGGACCGTGCGGCAGGCGACTCCGATGGATCCGCGGCAGGGGCGATCGCGGTCACGGTCGTCGTCGACGCGAGCGACGTCAGCGTTCCACCGAGCTCGCCCAGGCCGGTCGATCGACGCTCGAACGTAAGGCCGAGTCGACCGGCGGCCCGCTGGGCCCTGGCGGTCAGGTCCGGGTCGTCGGTCTGGGCCAGGTACACCAGCCGGCGGTAGTTGCCGAAGTACACCGGCAGCAGCTCGGGGTGGCGGTCGATCCCGAGCCCCGCGATGACCAGCGAGTCGAAGTGGCGGGCGAGGAAGTCGGTCAGGAAGAACGTCGCCGGATCGTCGTCGGTCAGCCGCGCGAACGCCTCGCGCCCGGCGTAGACCTCGTAGCAGTGCGCTCCGGCGAGGCGCTCGACGCCCTCGGCGGCCAGGACCCGGTCGAGCTCGCCGCCGGTGCCGCAGTCGGCATAGGCCACGAAGATCGTCCGGTACCGGGGTCGCGCGGCGCGGATCTTGCGCGCGACGGCGCCCGCGATCAGGGCGGGTCGGTTGTGCAGGCGGGCCGGGAGGCAGGTGACGTCCAGATGCTCGAAGCCCGGCCGTCGCGCGATCTCGACCAGCTCGCGGGCGAGCGCGCCGCAGCCGATGACCAGGACCCGCGACGGCTGTCCCTCGGCCGGTCGGACGTCAGGCGACGCTGGCACGACGTGCGTCGATGAGTCGCCGCGCCGTCTCCGCGGCCACACCCGCGTCGCGGCAATAGGCGTCCGCCCCGACGGCGATCCCGAACTCCTCGTTGAGCGGCGCGCCGCCGACGAGGACGATGTAGTCGTCCCGGATGCCGCGCTGCTTGAGCGTGTCGATGACGACCTTCATGTACGGCATCGTGGTGGTCAGCAGGGCCGACATCCCGAGGATGTCCGGCTTGTGGAGCTCGAGCGCGGCGATGAACTTGTCCGCGTCGGTGTTGATCCCGAGATCGACCACCTCGAACCCGGCGCCCTCGAGCATCATCCCGACGAGGTTCTTGCCGATGTCGTGGATGTCGCCCTTGACCGTGCCGATGACGACCTTGCCGACGGGCTCGGCGCCGGTCTCGGCGAGGAGCGGCCGGAGGATGGCCATCCCGGACTTCATCGCGTTGGCGGCGAGTAGGACCTCGGGCACGAACAGGATGCCGTCCCGGAAGTCGATCCCGACGATCTTCATCCCGGCGACGAGCGCGTCGTCCAGGACGCGGGTCGCCGACCAGCCGCGCGACAGGAGGATGTTCGTCCCCTCGACGATCTCGGCGGCCATCCCGTCGTAGAGGTCGTTGTGCATCTGCTCGGCGAGCTCGTCGTCGGACAGCGCCGAGAGGTCGATCTCCTGGTAATCCTCGGTCATCTGGATCTCCTGCGGCCCCGGTTCCCGGCGGGGGGTTCCACGATGCGGAACGGTGCCGTATGATGGAACGCAAGCGTTCGCTGCAGCGTATCCGAAGAGGGAGTCGGTGTCCAGAGTCCAGTCCATCGAGCGCGCCTTCTCCGTGCTCGAGGCGCTCGCCGACGGTCCACTCGGGGTGACCGAGGTGGCCGACCGCGTCGACCTTCCGAAGAGCACGGTCGCGCGACTCCTCGGTTCGCTCGTCCACGAGGGAGCCGTCGAGCAGGTCGAGGACGGCACGGACTACCGGGTCGGCGCACGGATCGTGACCCTCGCGGCCGGCGTCCGGCCGACCCGGAGCCTCGTCGCCGTGGCGCGGCCGCACCTGGTCGAGCTCGCGTCGCTGGTCGGCGAGGCGGCCGGTCTGTCGATCCCAGATGGGTTCCTCGTGCACTACGTCGACCAGGTCGACAGCCCGCATCCGGTCGGGATCCGCGACTGGACGGGAACGCGGCTGCCGATGCACGCCGTCTCGTCGGGGCTCGTCTTCCTCGCCCACATGCACCCGGGCGACATCGATGCCTTCCTTGCCGGGTCGCTCGCGCGCTACACGCCGATGACGGTCATCGACCCCGACGAGATCCGAGATCGGCTCCGCCAGACGCTCCTGGAGGGCTACGCCTGGACCCGGGACGAGGTGGCCGATGGGATCAGCTCGGTGGCTGCGGCCCTGGCCGACGAGGACGGCGAGGTCATCGCCGCCATCCACGTCCACGGCCCGTCGTACCGGTTCCCTGCCGCGGGTGCCGAGGTGTCGGTCGCCGAGCGGGTCGTCCTGACCGCAGCGCGGATCTCGGCCGGACTTCGCCAGGCGGGCTAGCGCGCGTCAGGCCGCGGGAACCACGCCGTCACGCCAGCCCGTCGACCGCGTCCAGGAGCCACGACGCGAGATACCCCGCGAACGACGGACGGACCAGGAGCCGGTAGTCTGGCCCGCCGGCGACGTCGTGCGCAGCCTCCACCTCGAGCAGGATCGCGGACGTCCGGGCGATGTTCGTCTGGGCGCATCGCCCGGGCCCGAACGCTCTCGGGTGCAGGTCGATCGAGCAGCCCGTCTCGAGGATCTCGCGGGCTCCCGGTCCCGCGAGCCGAAGCGTGGTGCGGTTCGCGGAGACGTCCACCACCGCGCCGCAACCTGCCTCGAGCGCGCCGCGCACCGTCGCGACGATCGCGTCGGCGGTCCCATCGGCGTCGACGATCAGCCATTCGTCCGGACCGAGCCACAGGATGCAGCGAGCCCCACCCGGCGCGAACGAGGTCGTATTCGGCCGGAGCGGCAGCTCGATCCCGAGGGCGGTGCCCAGCCGATCGAGCAGTGCCCGATCGGACGGGTCGGCCCGGAGGTCGACCTGGGCGAGGAACGGGATCGCCTCGAGGAGGACGGCACCGTTCGAGGCCGTCGCCGCGGCCACGAACCGTTCGTTGAACGACTCGAGTGGGCCGTGCCGAACGGGGGTCGGCAGGGACGACGAAGTCATCGTCCGTCCCCGTCGCGCCGGAGGTTGGCCGGGTCGAACGCGACCGGCTCCACGATCGTCGCCTCGACCGAGCGACCGTCGAGCAGCAGCGCGACCACGGTCTGGCCGATCCGCTCTCGTCCGGACCGGATCATCGCCAGGGCGAACGTCCGACCGATCGCCGCGCTCCGGTAGCTCGAGGTCACATGGCCGAGCATCGGCACGGGCGGCGCGTCGAGACGGGCATCGGGCGCCACGAGCTGTGCCCCTTCGGGCAGGAGCGCTTCGGGGTCGACCGGCAGGAGCGCCACGAGCTGCTTGCGGTCGGGGCGGCGGCTGTCGGGCCGCCGGTGCGATCGGCTTCCGATGAACGGCTTCGTCTTCGAGACGATCCAGTCCATCCCGAGGTCCTGGGGCGTGACCGTCCCGTCCGTCTCCTGGCCGACGATCGCGTATCCCTTCTCGGCCCGGAGGACGTGCATCGCCTCGGTCCCGTACGGCGCGATCCGATGGACCGCACCCGCGGCCATGACCGCCTCCCAGAGCGCGCGGCCCGACCAGGACGGCACGTTGACCTCATAGGCGAGCTCGCCGCTGAAGCTGATCCGGAACACCCGGGCATCGATCCCGGCGACGACCGCGTCGCGCCAGGTCATGAACGGGAAGGCCGCCGGCTCGAGCGCGAGGTCGGGGGCGAGGGCGCGGATGACGTCGCGAGACCGCGGCCCGACGACGGCCACGGTCGACCACTGCTCGGTCACCGAGGTGGCACGGACCCGGAGGTCCGGCCACTCCGTTTGGAGCCACTCCTCGAGATGATCGAGGACCGCCCCGGCATTGCCGGTCGTCGTCGTCATGTGGAACCGGTCGTCGGCCAGCCGACTCGTGACGCCGTCGTCGAAGACCATCCCGTCGACCCGGCACATGACGCCGTAGCGGCACGATCCGACGATGAGCTTCGAGACGCCGTTCGTGTAGACGCGGTCGAGGAAGACCGCGGCGTCCGGGCCCTGGAGGTCGATCTTGCCGAGGGTCGAGGCATCCATCACCGCGACGCTCTCGCGGGCCGCGCGGCACTCGCGTAGGACGGCCTGGTCCATCGACTCGTCGCGGCGTGGGAAGAAGCGCGGTCGCTTCCACTGGCCCACGTCCTCGAACACGGCTCCGTTCGCGACGTGCCAGGAGTGGATGGGCGTGGTCCGGACCGGGTCGAGCAGGTCGCCCGCGTCGCGGCCGGCGAGCTGGGCAAAGGCCACCGGGACGGACGGCGGCCGATAGGTCGGGACCCCGACAGTGCCGACGGCCTGTCCAAGGAGCGCGGCCGCGATCGCCGACGCGACCACGCCCGAGGTCTTGCCCTGGTCGGCGGCGGTCCCGATCGTCGTGTAGCGCTTGACGTGCTCGATCGACTCGAGACCCGCACCGAGGGCCCGCCGGATGTCGCGGACGGTCGCGTCCCGTTGGAGGTCGACGAAGTGATCCGCCCAGCTCTCGTCGGCTGCGGGGTCGGTCGTCGGGGGGACCAGCCATCTGGGTGACGCCATCCCGAGTCCGCCGATGTCGCCCGCCGCCGCCCCGACCGCTCGGAGGTCCCGGAACGCTCCAGGGCGGTCCGGGATGAACGCGGCGATCCCGTCATCGAACCGGAGCGACCCTCCGGCCTGGCTCCACAGCGCCACGTTCGGGTTCCAACCGCCCGACACCAGCAGCAGGTCGCAGGCGACGGTCCGAACGGTGGTCGGGTCCACGCCGCCATCACCGTCGAGGCGTGCGATCCGGACCGCGGCGAGGTGACCCGCTTCATCGGCGAGGGTGTCGACGACGAGTTCCCCGGTGCGGGCGTCGACGCTCCCCACGAGCTCGATCCCGCCACCGTCGAGCGCGGCTGCGACCGCGTCGGTGCTGTCGTTCGTCGTGAACACGACGGCATGTTCGCCCGGTCGGACGGCGAAGTCGGCCAGGTATGCCAGGGCGGCGCTCGCCAGCATGATCCCCGGCCGGTCGTCGTTGGCGAAGACCATCGGCCGCTCGGTGGCGCCGGTGGCGAGGACGATCCGCCCGGCGCGGATGTGCCACAGCCGGCCCTCCGTCC
Source organism: Chloroflexota bacterium (assembly GCA_017881905.1). Taxonomy (GTDB): domain Bacteria; phylum Chloroflexota; class Limnocylindria; order Limnocylindrales; family CSP1-4; genus Chersky-267. The sequence goes on along the minus strand of JADGQI010000096.1, from coordinate 816 downwards.
GGCCATTCGGGCGGCGTTCGACGGCCGTCACGTAGCCCTGGTCATAGATCCCGAGGGCGGTGGTCCGGGGCAGGAGGCGGACCTCGTCACGCCCGGCGAGCCCCGATCCGTCGATCGATGAGCCATCGTCGAGCACGATGACGCGGGCGTTCGGCGGTGCGGCGACGGCCGCCGCGAGCCCGGCGGCCCCGGCCCCGACGACGAGGACGTCGCAATGGGCGTATCGCCGATCGTATCGGGTCGCCGGCCCGGCCACGAGGCGGCCCTTGCCCACCAGCGGCTCGGCGATGAGCCCGTCCACCAGCTCCACCCGCGTCGCCCGAAGGAGGGGCTCCGACGCGCCGCCCGGCCAGGTCACCTGGACCAGCGCGTTCGGCTCCTCGGGGCCGGCCGTCATCACGCCGCGCGGACGACGCCGATACACGCTTGTCGCGACGGTCGCGATACCGTTCGCCAGGAGCGCGGACGCGAGCGTGTCTCCGACGAAGCCCGTCAGGTCCCGTCCGCCGAACATGAACCGGACCGGCCGCGTCCGATCGATGAGACGGCCGCCGCTGGGCAGGCGTCGATCCCGCGCCGCCGGCGCGGGTCGCGCCCGGTCCCCGTTCACGGCAGGAACTCGTTGGTCAAGGTGTCCCGTCGGACGTCGAACCAGCGTCGGCACCCGGCCGCGTGGTACCAGCGCTCCAACCACGGGCCCTTCGGGTTGTCGCGCATGAACAGATAGCTGCCCCAGGCCGCATCGTCGACGGCGTCCGGGTCGACCGGCGAGCCGATCCCCGCCTGACCGCCGTAGCGGAACTCGGTCTCGTCGCG
>JADGQI010000095.1 GCA_017881905.1 Chloroflexota bacterium | reverse complement strand
GGTCGTAGCGGCGGAAGTTGAAGAACAGGCTCTCGACCAGCTGGCGGGCGTTGTCGCCCGTCGGCGGATCGCCGGGGCGGAGCTTCTTGTAGACCTCGATCAGGGCGTCCTGCTGGGTCTTGGTGAGGTCCTTGTCGAGCGTCGCGGCGATGTACGGATGGTCCGGATCGGTGTCGACGTTAACGAACAGCGCGGCGATCTCGTCGTTCGACTCGTAGCCGACGGCGCGGAGCAGGGTCGTCGCGGCGATCTTGCGCTTGCGGTCGACCTTGACCGACAGGAGGTCCTTGTTGCTCGTCTCGAACTCGAGCCAGGCGCCCCGGTTCGGGATGACCTTGGCGCTGTAGAGCGTCCGGCCGCTGGTGGGGTCCTCGGTGTCGCTGTAGTAGACGCCCGGGGAGCGGACCAGCTGGGACACGACGACGCGCTCGGCGCCGTTGATGATGAACGTGCCCTGGTCGGTCATCGTCGGGAAGTCGCCCATGTAGACCCGCTGCCGCTGGATCTCGCCGGTCTCCTTGATGAGCAGCTCGACGTTGACATAGAGCGGCCGGCTGAACGTCAGGTCCTTGCTCCGGCACTCGAGCTGGTTGTACTTCGGCGGGCCGAACTCGTAGTCGAGGAACTGGAGCTCCATCACCTTGCCGGTGAAGTCCTTGATCGGGCTGATCTCGTCGAACAGCTCGCGCAGACCCTTGTCGACGAACCACGTGAACGAATCGAGCTGGAGCTCGATCAGGTTCGGGATCGGGAGGACCTCGGGGATCCGCGCATATGACTTGCGCGCCGAGGCCCGGGTCGCCCGGGACGACGACTCAGCAGACAGCATGAAACCGCTCCTATCCGAGGAGGTAAGGGAAGAGGGGGAAGGCCGCGCTCACAGACCCAGCAGCATATCGCGATTCGCCGCCACGGTCAAACGGCCCCGCCGAGGCCCGATGAGAGCCCCAGCGAGCACAGAGCGAGCGCGCTCCATGAGGCAACCCGCCCGCCGGTGGGCGGTTCCAGGCTAGGCGCAGGCGAGCACGAGAGCGAGCGCACCCCAAGGTGCGTGAGCGAACGCGCGCAACATGCAACGACGCCTGGCGCCGCCCCACCGGCGAGGCGACTACTTGATCTCGACTTTGGCGCCGACCTCTTCGAGGGCGGCCTTGATCTTCTCGGCCTCGTCCTTGGTGATGCCTTCCTTGACGGCCTTGGGCGTCGCGTCGACGACATCCTTGGCCTCTTTCAGGCCCAGCCCGGTGAGCTCGCGGACGACCTTGATGACCGGGATCTTGTTCGGCCCGATCTCGGTCAGGGTCGCCGTGAACTCGGTCTGCTCCTCGGCGACGGCCTCGGCCGGAGCGGCACCGCCCGGCGCGGCCGCGGCGGCGACGGCGACCGGAGCGGCCGCGGTGACGCCGAAGCGATCCTCGAACTTCTTCTTGAACTCCGACAGCTCGAGGACGGTCATCTTCTCGAACGCCTCGAGGAGCTGGTCGGCGGTAACGGTAGCCATGATCGGTGGATCCTCCTGGATCTGGTGGCCGAGTCGCCCGGATGGGCGCGGCCGGTGGCGTCTGGGTAGGGTGAGCTAGGCGCTGGCGCTGCGCTGGTCGGCCAGGGCACCGATCCCGCCCGCGAGGTCGCGGAGCGGAGCGTCGAACAGCCCGGCCACGGTGGCCATCGGGGCTGCGATCGCGCCGGCGATCTGGGCCAGGAGCACCTCTCGCGGCGGGAGCGTCGCGAGACGGGTCACCCCGTCGACGTCGATCGCACGGTTGCCGAGGACGGCGCCCTTGACCTTGACGATCTTGTACGGCCTGGTCGCATCGAGGACCGCCTTGGCGATCGTCGCCTCATCGCCGGACCCGAACGCGATGGCGCTCGGACCTTCGAGGAGGGGCGACAGGGCGTCATGGCCCGACTCGTTCGCGGCGATCCGCATGAGCCGGTTCTTGACGACCCGGTAGGTGACGTCGCTCTTGCGCAGCGATCGCCTGATCTCGGCGATCTCGCTCACTTTGAGGCCGCGGTATTCGGAGACGATCATGGCCGTGCTGTTGGAGAGTTCCTCCTTGAGCTCGGCGACCGCTTCTCGCTTGGCCTCGGTCGGCATGGATGACCTCCCGTGTTCTGCGCGCAGCCGGCGCGCGGCGGTGGCACGGAGCCGGCCATCCGGCCGGTCCCGACCCTGCGACGGTCCACTTGCGTCTGCAGGGTGGCGCCACCCGCGTCTCGGGAGGCTGGTCCTGCCTCGGCGTGCTCGCCGTCGTCCCCGGGCGGTCCGGTCCGTGCGGCGGTTCAAGCCCCGACCGCCCCTCCCCATCGGGTGAGGCACGGTCCGCGGGCGCAGGCTGTCTTGGGCGTCCGTCGTATTCGATTGTCAGGCGACGAGGTGCGGGCGGACCCGTCCGTCGTCGCCGGATATGGTGCCGCGTCCGGATGTCGGGCGCGGTGCGGTACCCCCGGGGCTACGCCACCGCGGCGGCGAGCACGCCCGGGATGTCGACCCGGATGCCCGGGCCCATCGTGCTGGCGATCGTCAGGGTCTTGAGGTACTGGCCCTTGGCCCCGGCGGGCTTCGCTCGGTTGATGGCGTCGACGAGCGCCGCCAGGTTGGCCAGCAGCTCCTCGGACGAGAAGCTGCCCTTGCCGAAAGCGACATGGACGATCGCGCCCTTGTCGACCTTGAACTCGACCCGGCCGCCCTTGACCTCCCGGAGCGCCCGCTCGATGTCGAAGGTGATCGTGCCCGACTTGGGGTTCGGCATGAGACCCTTCCGGCCGAGGATCTTGCCGAGCTTGCCGACCATGCCCATCGTGTCGGGGGTCGCGAGGGCGATGTCGAACTCGGTCCAGCCGGCCTCGATCTTCTTGACCAGGTCCTCCGCCCCGACCTCATCGGCCCCGCCGCGGAGCGCCTCCTGGGCCTTCTCGCCCTGGGCGAAGACGACAACGCGAACGACCTTGCCCGTGCCATGCGGCAGGACGACCGTGCCCCGGACCATCTGGTCGGCGTGGCGCGGGTCGACGCCCAGACGGATGTGCGCCTCGATCGTCGGGTCGAACTTGACGGTGCTCGTCGCCTTGACCAGGTCGGTCGCCGCGTCGGGGGCGTAGACGGTGTCCCGATCGACCAGCTGGGCGACCTCGTTGTAACGCTTGCCGTGTGCCATGGTGCGGTTCCTCGTTGCGACGGCCGGGTCGCGGCCTTCCCCTGGCGCGGGGTGGACGACCGGCGGGTCCGTGTCGCGGCCGGTACGCGGGAGATGGGTGGGCTAGCCGACGACCTCGAGGCCCATCGATCGGGCCGTTCCTTCGATCTGGCGGGCGGCCGCCTCGAGGTCGTTGGCGTTGAGGTCGGTCATCTTGATCGTGGCGATCTCGCGGAGCTGATCCCGGGTCACCCGGCCGACCGTCTCCCGGCCGGTCGTCTCGGCCCCCTTGTCGATCCCCGCTGCCTTGCGCAGGAGGTCGGCGGCCGGCGGCGTCTTGAGGATGAATGTGAACGATCGATCCTCGTAGACCGTGATCTGGGCCGGGATGATCTGGCCCGACTTGTCTGCCGTCTTCTCGTTGTAGGACTTGGTGAACTCGACGATGTTGATGCCGTGCGGACCCAGCGCGGTCCCGACCGGCGGGGCGGGCGTCGCCTTGCCGGCGGGGAGCTGGAGCGTCAGCACGATGCGGATCTTCTTGGCCAACTTGGGTCCTTTCTAACCGACGATCCGCACGGTGATCGCCGGTCCGGCGAGTGCCGGGCTAGGCGGCGCCGAGCACGCGAGCGCGCGCACTTCAGGTGCGTAAGCGAGCGAGCGGAGGCGCCAACGACGCACGGCGCCGTCCGGGGCGGCGATCACAGTTTCTCGACCTGGAGGAAGTCGAGCTCGACCGGCGTCTCGCGGCCGAAGATGCTGACGAGGACCTTGACCTTGTTGCGCTCGGGGTTGACCTCGTCGACCGTGCCCACGAACTCGGCGAACGGCCCGTCCGTCACCCGGACGCTCTGGCCCTTGATGAAGGCCACCCGGTACTTGGGCGTCTCGACGCCCATCGTCCGGAGGATCTGCTTGACCTCGTGATCGGCGAGCGGGATCGGCTCGTTGCGCTGGCCCGGGATGTTCCCGCCGCCGACGAAGCTGGTCACGCCCGGCGTATTGCGGACGACGAACCAGCTATCCGGGTCCAGGATCATCTCGACCAGGACGTAGCCTGGGTACACCTTCTTCTGGACGGTGTGGCGCTGGCCCTGACGGATCTCGATCTCGTCCTCCATCGGGACGAGGACCTGGAAGATCTTGTCATCCATGCCCATCGATTCGATCCGATGCTCGAGGTTGGTCTTGACCTTGTTCTCGTAGCCCGAGTAGGTGTGGATGACGTACCAGTGCTTCGGGCTTGCCGGGGTCTCGGTCGTCTCGGTCGTGGGCGCGTCGGTCATGGTGGTCCTACCCCAGCGTTCCGATGAAGTCGAGTCCGGCCGTGAAGATCAGGTCGAAGACCGAGATGAAGACGCCCACCACGAAACTGACGACGAAGACCAGGACCGTGAGGTTCAGGGTCTGCTGTCGCGTCGGCCAGGTGACCTTCTTCAATTCGGACCAGGACTCGTCGAGATACCGACGGATCCGCTGCAACATCGGGTCTAGCCTTCAGGTACGGTTTGATGACGGAGTGGCAGGGGCGATAGGACTCGAACCTACAACCGCCGGTTTTGGAGACCGGTGCTCTGCCAATTGAGCTACACCCCTCCGGTGAGCCGCTACTTCGCCTCCCGGTGGAGGGTGTGGCGACGGTCTCGCGGACAGTATTTCATGAGCTCGATCCGGTTCGGATCGTTCTTCTTGTTCTTCCGCGTCGTATAGGTCCGCTCGCGGCATTCGGTGCACGCCAGCAGGATGACCGGACGGTTCTCCGCTTTTGCCATCGGATTACTCGGCGATCGAGGTGATGGCGCCGGCGCCGACGGTCCGGCCGCCCTCGCGGATGGCGAAGCGCTGGCCGGTCTCGAGGGCGATCGGGGTGAT
>JADGQI010000094.1 GCA_017881905.1 Chloroflexota bacterium | reverse complement strand
GGGCGACCTGGCCCTTGTATTCGGGCTTGAGCAGGTCGCTCCAGTCCGCGGGCACGTTCTTGACCTTCGCCGTGTTCACCTCGAAGGAGAGCACGCCGTAGTAGTCGCCGTACCAGGAGCCGTCGGCATCCTTGGCGGAGTCCGGGATGGACGCCCAGGTCGCGACCTTGTACGGCTGGAAGTCACCGGCCGTCTTGCCCTGCGGACCGTAGGCGAGGCCGACGTCCACGACGTCGGGCGCGGCGGGGCCCTTGTTGTCCTTGTTGGCCTCGACCGCGGTGATCTCGTCCTTCGAGCCGCCATCCGGGTTCAGCTCGTTGATCTTGATCCCGAAGCCGGCCGAGAAGTTCTTCAGCAGGTCGCCGTAGTCGCACCAGGAGTGCGGCAGGGCGATCGTCGTGAGGTTGCCCTCGGCCCGGGCGGCATCGACGAGCGATTGGGGCACGCCAGGGATCGTGATGGTGGGCGCCGTCGTCGCGGCGGCGCTGCACGCCGACAGGGCGAGGGGTACCGCCGCAAGGGCGATCAGGATCCTCGAGCGGGTAGGTCTCGTGGTCAATTCCATCTCCATGTGCGGGGGACTGGGCTCGAACGCGACCGCCACCGCCGCATGGCTCCTCCTCCGGAACAGTCGCGGTGGCTTTCAGACGAGTGGCCCGACGACCAGTTAGTCGGGCTCGCGCTCGCTCTTGCGCATTAACGTCCCGGCGTGGTCCGGGCGTCAAGACCATGGCCGCGTTTTGTTAACGCCGGGTGTCCGCCATGTGCACGTCCTGTTCGCACCGCCCTAGCCTGGTGGCCCCGAACGCCGACCGGCGCATTGCCTGACGAAGCGCGCCCGTCGAGGGCGCCGGCCGGGGTCGCGGGGTGGCGCTTGCCGGTCCGGTCCGGGCGTGTTCTGATTGAGGGGCAGCGACGCACCGACGACGGGACGACACACGCGCGCCAGACCGGCGCGCGACCTGCCAGACCCGGGGGATCCATGACTCTGCCCGACCCGACGAGCCCGGCGGCCGGCTTGCAGCGATCGGTCGCACCGAGCGGCCCCCGATGACGACCCACCGAAGCGGCCGCCGCGCGGTGATCGACCTCGGCAGCGCCACGATCAACCTGCTCGTGGCCGACGTGGTCCGGCGCGGCAAGAAGATCCGCCTCAACCGGGTGCGCACGGATTCCGTCCTGACCGAGCTCGGACGATGCCTCGCCGAGACCGGCGGCGTCGGGGCACGCCAGGCCGCCCTGGGCGACGGGATCGCCCGGTTCCTCGTGGGGGCACACGACGCGAGCTCCATCGTCGTCGTCGGGACCGCCGCCCTGCGCACCGCACCGGACGGACCGGCGGTGGTCGCCGAGCTCGAACATCACTACCGGATCACGATCCGGCTCCTGGCCGAACCACGGGAGGCAGAGCTCGGCGTCCTCGGATGTGCGGAAGAGGTCCGAGCCGACGGTTCCTCCCTGTTCGTGGACATGGGCGGCGGCTCGACCCAGGTCGTCCACCTGACCGGTGGCGCGATCGTGTCGAGCGACTCCCTGGCGCTCGGTGCGAGCGTGCTGGCGGCCGCGATCTCCGACCCGATCGACGAAGACGGCTGGCGCGCCCTCGAGGCGCGGGTCGCCAAAGCGGTCGACGCCCTGCCAGCCCCGCAGCGGGACGCGCCCGTGGACGCGCTGACCGTCGGCGGGACCGCCCGGCGCCTGGCCTCGCTCGCCGACGGACGCTCGCGAAGCCACAGCGACGCGGTCCTGGAGCGGACCGCGATCGGGAAGACGATGAGCGAGCTGCTGCGCACCGATTCGGCCGCGTTCGCGCGCCGGCACGACGACGACCCGGCCCGGGTCCGCCTGCTTGCGCCCGGGGCGCTCCTGCTCGGCGCGATCCTGGATCGCTATGGCCTCGCTTCGACTCGCGTCAGCCCGCACGGCCTGCGCGAGGGGGTCCTCCTGGCGGCCCTCGCCGACCCGGAGGGCTGGTGGCTCGAGCGGCCCGGCTGAGGACGAGTCGTCTACGGTGCGACGAGCCACTCTGGCCTGGCGCTGGTGTCCGGGCACGGGTCAGCGTCATCTTCTCCGACATGGCGAGCGGCAAGCTCTCCGACCTAGCGACCCGCAAGCTCAAGGGGGTCGATCTCCAGGCCGCGGTCACGAAGATCCTGACCCTCGTGCTGGCCGCGTCTGAGGGCGCCGACCAGGGTCAGGCGGGCTGCTCGTCGCTGCTCGGCGTCGGGAAGTCGCCGATCTCCGACGACGGCACATCGTCCACCGCCGGGGCGCCGTCGGTCGTGCCATGGCCGCTGAAGTCCGGGTGATCGAGGCCGGTCGCCGGATCGCGGACCCAGCCCTCGTGGACCGGCAGCGGGTTGTACACGGGCTCGTTGGGGTCGGTCAGGTTCGGCGTCCACGGGTGGGCCGGATCATGGACCGTGGGGTCGGGGTCGCCGTGCTCCCAGTGGGCGGGCTTCGATCCGTCGGCCGTCCCGGGGACGTGGACATCGACCTCGATCTTGCGGACGTGACCCTCCGAGTCGATCGTGATCGAGC
>JADGQI010000093.1 GCA_017881905.1 Chloroflexota bacterium | reverse complement strand
TCGATATCACCAAGGATGCCCTCCAGCAGGAGACGACCGCCGAGCACCCGACGGAGGCGCAGATCGTCGCCGGGTTGCCCGGGTTCCGACCGACGTTCGACGGTCATCCGAAGCAGCTCAAGCTGGCGGCCGCCGAGATCGCCCGCGCCGAACGCCCGGTGATCCTGGCCGGCCACGGCGTCCTTCATGCGGAGGCGTGGGACGACCTGCGTGCCTTCGCGGAGAAGACCAGCATCCCGGTCGCCTGGACCCTGCTCGGGATCGGCGCGATGGACGAGACCCATCCCCTTGCCTACGGCTACATGGGGATGCACGGCTGGAAGCATGTCAACCGGGCGATCCAGTCCGCGGACCTGCTGATCGCCTTCGGGATGCGGTTCGACGACCGGGTGACCGGCAACGTCCGGACCTACGCGCCGTATGCCCGGATCGTCCACGTCGACATCGATCCGGCCGAGATCGGCAAGAACGTCTCGGTCGAGGTCCCGATCGTCGGTGACGCCGGTCGCGTCCTGCGCGCGCTCCTCCCGATGGTCGAGGCGACCGAGCCCGCGGCGCGGGCCGACTACCTCGCCCAGCTGGCCGAGTGGAAGCGCGAGTCCGAGGGGTCGAGCTGGCACGGCTCCGGCGCCTGGCGCGACGGACTGCTGTCGGCCGACTACGTCGTCGAGCGGATCGGCGAGCTGACCGACCACCAGGCGACCTACGTGGCCGATGTCGGCCAGAACCAGATGTGGCTCGCCCGCTACACGGGCTTCCGCCAGCCGAACAGTCATGTGAGCTCGGGCGGTCTCGGGACGATGGGCTTCAGCGTCCCGGCCGCGATGGGCGCCGCCCTCGGCCGACCCGATCGGGAGACCTGGGCGATCGCCGGCGACGGCGGCTTCCAGATGACCGTCCAGGAGCTGATGACCCTGGTCCAGGATCGGATCCCGGTGAAGATCGCCCTGCTCGACAACAAGAAGCTCGGGATGATCCGTCAGTGGCAGGAGATCATCTACGGCGGGAACTATCACTCCGCCACGCTGCTGGGCCCCGACTTCGCGAAGCTGGCGGATGCGTTCGGGGTCCCGGCGTTCCGGGCGCGCACGCCGGGCGAGGTGGACGACGCGATCCGGGCCGCCCAGGCGGTCGACGGCCCGGCCCTGGTCTGGTTCGAGATCGCCGAGGAGCAGAACGTCTTCCCGATGATGCCGGCGGGCAAGGGCCTGTCCGACCTGATCGAGAACTGGGGCGGAGCGGACGAATGACGACCGACGGTCCGGCGTCGTCGAGCGCCAACCCTCCGCCGTCGCGGGCCCTGCCCGGATCCGGCGTCCAGCATCGTCACGTCCTCGTCGTCCTGGTCCTCGACAAGCCGGGCGTCCTCAATCGCGTGTCGAGCCTGATGCGCGCCCGCAACTTCAACATCGAGTCGCTCGCCGTCAGCCACACCGACCAGCCCGACATCAGTCGGATGACCATCACGCTCCACGGCGACGACGTGCTGCTCGAGCAGGCGACCAAGCAGCTCTACCGCCTGATCGACGTGCTCAAGGTCCAGGACCTGACCGACGAGCCGACGGTCGCCCACGAGCTCGCCCTGGTAAAGGTCCGCGCCAACGACGCCAACCGCGGCGAGATCGTCCGGATCGTCGAGCTCTACCGGGCGCGCGTGGTCGACATCTCGGAGACGTCGATCGTCGTCGAGGCGACCGGCACGGAAGCGGAGGTCGATGCGCTCGTCGCCCTCCTTCGGACCTACGGAGTCAGGGAGCTCGTTCGAACCGGGACCGTGGTGATGGCTCGCGGCTCGGGATCCATCGAGGAGGCACTCAAACGATGAATCCTCGGGCCGATGGCGTCGCGGGGGCTCCGCCTCGGAATCCTCGGGCCGATGGCGTCGCGGGGGCTCCGCCTCGGACCTCGGAGGGCGATGCGCGACTCATCGTTGAGGGTGGTCATTCACGATCGGAGGCAGGGGACCAGTGACCGCGAAGATGTATTACGACAACGATGCCGATCCGTCTGCCCTGGCGGGCCAGACGGTGGCGATCATCGGCTACGGCAGCCAGGGGCACGCCCATGCCCTGAACCTCCACGATTCCGGGATCGCCGTCGTGGTCGGGCTCGCGCCCGACAGCAAGAGCCGGACCCTGGTGGAGGACGCCGGCCTGACCGTGCTCACGGTCGCCGAGGCCGTCAAGGCGGCCGACGTGATCATGATCCTCGTCCCGGACACGAGCCAGAAGGCCGTCTACGACGCCGACATCGCGCCGAACCTGCGTGACGGCCAGCTCCTGATGTTCGCCCACGGCTTCAACATCCACTTCAAGCGGATCGACCCACCGGCCGGGATCGATGTCGGGATGGTCGCGCCGAAGGGCCCGGGGCACCTCGTCCGAAGCGTGTACCGGGCCGGCGGCGGCGTTCCCGCGCTGTTCGCGGTCCATCACGATGCGACCGGGACGGCTCGCGCGCGGACGCTGGCCTACGCCCGTGGCCTGGGCAATACGCGGGCGGGCGTCCTCGAGACGACCTTCGCCGAGGAGACCGAGACGGACCTGTTCGGCGAGCAGTCGGTCCTGTGCGGCGGGACGGCCGCCCTGGTCAAGATGGCGTTCGAGACGCTGGTCGAGGCCGGCTACCAGCCCGAGCTCGCCTACTTCGAGACGATGCACGAGCTGAAGCTCATCGTCGACCTGATGTACCGAGGCGGTCTCAACTTCATGCGCTTCAGCGTCAGCGACACCGCCGAGTTCGGCGACTACGTCAGCGGTCCTCGGATCATCGACGATCACGTCCGCGCGACGATGAAGGACGTCCTCCATGAGATCCAGGACGGCACGTTCGCCCGGAACTGGATCGCCGAGAACGAGGCCGGCCGACCCGAGTTCGAGCGTCTCCGCGCCCAGGACCAGGACCATCTCATCGAGCAGGTCGGGGAGGAGCTCCGCGGCCAGATGGCGTTCCTCGACCCGGTCGTCGTGCGGGCCGGGCAGGCACAGGCCGCGGCCAGCGAGCCGCGGCGCGTCGCGGAGTCGTCGAGATGACGGAGGGATCGGTCCGCATCTTCGACACGACCCTGCGCGACGGCGAGCAGGCGCCCGGCGCGGGCCTGACGGCGGCGGAGAAGCTCGAGGTCGCCCGGCAGCTCGTCCGGCTCAAGGTGGACGTCATCGAGGCCGGCTTTCCCGCCGCATCGCCGGGGGACTTCGAGGCGGTCCAGCGGATCGCCCGCGAGACGAAGGGCGTGGCGGTGGCCGCGCTGGCGCGCTGCCGCGACGGCGACCCGCAGCGGGCGGTCGAGGCGATCCGCGTCGCCGAGCGACCGCACCTCCACGTGTTCATCGCCACCAGCGACATCCATCTCAAGCACAAGCTCCGGATCGGCCGCGACGAAGCGCTCAAGCAGGCGGTCGAATGGGTCCGCTACGGCCGGAAGGCCCTCGGGTCCGACGCCGAGATCGAGTTCTCCGCGGAGGACGCCAGCCGGACCGACGTCGACTACCTCCTCGACGTCTACGAAGCGGTCGTGGCCGCCGGGGCGAGCACCGTCAACATCCCCGACACGGTCGGCTATGCCATCCCGGCCGAGTTCGGCCTGCTGGTCGGGCGCGTGGTCGAGCGGGTCGGACGGGACGCGACCATCAGCGTCCACTGCCACAACGACCTCGGGCTGGCGACCGCCAACACGCTGGCCGCCGTCCAGGCCGGGGCGCGCCAGGTCGAGGTCACCGTGAACGGACTCGGCGAACGCGCCGGCAACGCCTCCCTCGAGGAGGTCGTGATGGCCCTGCGCACCCGGCCCACCCAGTTCCCCGACCTCGGATCCGGGGTCCAGACAGAGCAGATCACGGCCGCCAGCCGGCTGGTCAGCTACCTGACCGGGTTCGCCGTCCAGCCGAACAAGGCGATCGTCGGCGGCAACGCCTTCGCCCACGAGTCCGGCATCCACCAGGACGGCGTGATCAAGAACCCACTGACCTACGAGATCATGACCCCGCAGTCGGTCGGCCTGTCGGGCAGTCAGCTGACGATCGGCAAGCTGTCCGGTCGCCGAGGTCTGCAGGGCAAGCTCCGCGAGCTGGGTCACGACCTCGAGGGCGAGGCGCTCGATGGCGTCTATCGCCAGGCGATCGCCCTGGCCGACGCCAAGAAGGAGGTGACCGACGCGGACCTCCTGGCGCTCGTCGAGGCGCGCAGCTCCGAGGTCCCGGCCTCGATCGCCCTCGAAGGCTGGAGCGTCACGAGCTCGCACGGCGGCAACGCCACGGGCACCGTCTCGCTGTCGATCGGCGGCGACGTCCGGGCAGCGGAATCGACCGGTAACGGCCCGGTCAACGCCCTGTTCAGTGCCGTCGACAAGGCGATCCAGCCGGTCCTCGGCTGGCGTCCCGTGCTGACCGAATACGAGATCAAGGCCGTATCCGCCGGGGAGGACGCCCAGGGCCAGGTCCTGGTCCGCTGCCGTCGCTCGTCGGACGAGGGCACCGGAGCGCTCATCGTCAGCGGCCACGGCTTGTCGACCAACATCATCGAGGCGTCGCTCGAGGCCTACCTCGTGGCGACGAACAAGCTCCACGGCGCCGAGATCAACGGGGTCGACGCGGCGTTCGTGACCCGGGCTCGGACCGAGGACATCCCGTGACCGACGCGGATCGCCCGGACGAGACCCCACGCTACCGGATCGTCGCGATCCCGGGCGACGGGGTCGGTCCGGACGTCCTTGCCGCCGGGCGACGAGCGCTCGACGCCGTGGGCGCCGCGGCCGGCTTCGCGATCGACTGGACCGAGCTCGTCGTCGGCGGCGCCGGGATCGATGCCCACGGCGTCGCGATCCGCCCGGAGGACGTCGAGGTCTGCCGGGCTGCCGACGCCGTCTACCTCGGCGCGGTCGGCGGTCCGAAATGGGACGACCCCACCTCGTCGGTCCGGCCCGAACAGGCGCTGTTCGCACTGCGCGGCGGCCTCGGGCTGTTCGCCAATCTCCGGCCGGTCACCGTCCATGCGACGCTCGTGTCGGCGTCACCGCTCCGCCCGGAGCTGCTCGACGGGGTCGACATGCTCATCGTGCGAGAGCTGACCGGCGGGCTCTATTTCGGCGATCGGACGGAGGCGACTGGAGCGCCCGGCTCGCGCTCGGCGAGCGACACGCTGACCTACGCCGATGACGAGATCGCGCGGGTCGTCCGGCTAGCATTCGAGCTCGCCGGGCAGCGGCGCGGCCGGGTGACCAGTGTCGACAAGGCCAACGTCCTGGCGACCTCCCGGCTGTGGCGCCGGGTCGCCGACGAGGTCGCGCTCGAGTTCCCGGCGGTCCGCCTCGACCACCGGCTGGTCGATGCCTGCGCGATGCAGATCGTCCGGTCGCCCGCGGCGTTCGACGTCCTGGTCACCGAGAACCTGTTCGGGGACATCTTGTCGGACGAGGCGTCGGTGCTCGCCGGGTCGCTCGGGATGCTCCCGTCGGCATCGGTCGGCGCCCGGCGGACGGTCCACGGCCTCCACGGTCTGTACGAGCCGATCCACGGGTCCGCTCCAGATATCGCCGGCCGGGACCTGGCCAACCCGATCGGCACCATCCTGTCCGGGGCGATGCTCCTTCGCTGGTCGCTCGGCCGAGGCGACGCCGCGGACGCGCTCGAGGCCGCGGTGGGCCGCGCACTCGACGACGGCTATCGGACCGCGGACCTCCTTCCGACCGAACGGCGACCCGAGGACGGGTCCACCCGGGTGGGGACGATCGGGATGACTGCGGCGATCGTCGACCGGATCGCGATCCGTCGGGCGGCGCCGGCAGCGGTGGCCGCCCGGACCCCGTGACCCGACCACCGACGCCACGCTCGATGGAGCCGCTACCGTGACCCAGCCCGCCGCCACCGCCGCCCCGATGGGCCGGCCCGCCGACCTCCCGGTCGTCCTGTACGACACGACCCTGCGCGACGGTACGCAGGGCGAGAACATCATCCTGTCCCTGGCCGACAAGCTGCGCATCGCCCGGATGCTCGACGAGTACGGGATGCCGTTCATCGAGGGCGGCTGGCCCGGGTCCAACCCCAAGGACATCGACTTCTTCGCGGCCGCGCGGAAGCAGCGCTGGGCGACCGCCCGGCTGGCCGCCTTCGGCTCGACCCGCCACCGCGCCAACCGGCCGGAGGATGACCCGAACCTGCGGGAGCTGGTCGCGGCCGAGACGCCCGTCGTGACGATCTTCGGCAAGAGCTGGCTGCTCCACGTGACCGAGGTCCTGGGTGCGACCCCGGCCGAGAATCTCGACATGATCGCCGACTCGATCGGCTTCCTCGTCGACCGGGGACGCGAGGCCGTGTACGACGCCGAGCACTTCTTCGACGGGTACAAGGCCGACCCTGGCTACGCGGTCCAGACCCTCGAGGCAGCCAGGCAGGCCGGGGCCCGGACGATCGTCCTGTGCGATACGAACGGCGGGACGATGACCGACGAGCTGCTCCGGATCATCGCCGCCGTTCGCGGGGCCATCGACGCCGACGGCTCGGGGTCCCCCATCGTATGGGGGATCCACACCCACAACGATGCCGAGCTGGCCGTCGCGAACTCGATGGCCGCGGTCACGGCGGGGATCCGCCACGTCCAGGCCACGATCAACGGCTACGGCGAGCGCTGCGGCAACGCGAACATGGTCAGCATCCTGGCCAACCTGGCCCTCAAGACCGGCAACGAGCTCGTCCCGGCCGGCGGCGGGGACCTGGCCGACCTGACGGCCCTGTCCCGTAGCGTGGCCGAGATCGCCAACGTCGCGCCACTCGACTACCAGCCCTACGTCGGCCGCTCCGCGTTCGCCCACAAGGGCGGCGTCCACGGGGCGGCGGTCGCCAAGGTGGAGCGGAGCTATCAGCACGTCGATCCGACGATCGTCGGCAACGAGGGTCGGCTGGTCGTGTCCGAGCTCGGGGGTCGGGCCAACACGAAGCTCCGTGCCGAGCAGCTCGGTCACCGGTTGGAGGGCGTCGACCCGCGCGAGCTGTCGAAGCTGATCAAGCAGCTCGAATCGGACGGCTTGGCCTTCGAGGGCGCCGAGGCGAGCTTCGAGCTGCTCGTGCGGCGCCACCAGACGGGCTATGCCGCGCCGTTCCGGATCGTCGACTACACCTGCTTGATCGAGCAGCGCGACGGGCGGGAGCTGCTCGCCGAGGCCACCGTCAAGGTCGAGGTCGACGGGGAGGTGCTCCACACCGCCGCCGAGGGCAACGGGCCGGTCAACGCGCTGGACGCCGCGCTGCGCAAGGCCCTCGGGGCGTTCTATCCGCAGCTCGACACCGTCCACCTCGTCGACTACAAGGTCCGGATCCTCGACGGCGGCGCGGCGACGGCCGCCCGGACCCGGGTCGTCATCGACTCGGCCGACGGGGCGCGGACCTGGTCGACGATGGGCAGCGACACGAACATCATCGCCGCCTCCGCCGCCGCGCTCGCCGACTCGCTCGAGTACGCCATCTGGAAGGCCGGCGCCGAGCTCCGCCGGCGCGACGAACGCCATTTCACGACCGCCCGACACGAGCCGGCGGTCGCCGACCCCACGTCGACGAGGTGATCCGATGACCAGCCAGCCGGCGACCCTCCACCTCGAACGATGGACCGTGACGTCCGGGTCGAACGTCCAGAGTCGCGGCGCGGTCGTGATCGGCTCCGGCGACCACCAGTGGGACGGCGCGGCCGAGGGCAACGGTCCGGTCGATGCCCTGTTCCGTGCGGTCGATGCCGCGCTCGAGGGCGTCCTGACCGGCCATCCACGGCTCATCGCGTACGACGTCCACGCGGTCGCGGAAGGGCCCGACGCCGAGGGGCTCGTGACGGTCCGACTCGCTCCGCCGTCGTCGGCCGAGGGGGACCGGGCGACCGGCAAGTACACCGGGTCGTCGAGCGACGTGAACATCATCGCGGCCTCGATCGAGGCCTACATCGCCGCGATCGACCGGCTGCTCGCCGAGGTCCCCTGGCAGGGCGCGACCGAGGCGGCCGGCAATCGACGTCGCGCCAAGTCGGCCGAGGTGGCCAGCGCTCCCCGCCGGGCCGAGCTCGACGAGGACGCCGCGGAGCTCCTCACGAGCGACCTGTTCGAACGTTGAGTCGAGGGTGAGCGAGCCTGGATCCGCGTCGCCCCCGGGACGGATCGCCTTCTCCGGCGAGCCTGGGGCATTCGCCGAGGACGCCGTCCGGGCGGCGTTCGGCGAGGTCGACCGGGTCGGGTTGCCGGGGTTCCGCCAGGTCTTCGACGAGGTCGAGGCGGGCGGGTCCGTGGCTGGTGTGGTCCCGATCGAGAACAGCGTCCACGGGACCGTCCGTGAGAACTACGACCTCCTGCTCGAGCACGACCTCGAGCTCCGGGCCGAGGTGGTCGTCCCGGTCCGGCTGTGCCTCGCGGCGCTGCCCGGCGACCACATCGAGGACATCGAGCGGGTCTACTCCCACGTCCAGGCCCTCGGCCAGGCCGAGGCCTACCTGCGGACCCGACCGTGGGCGCTCCTGACGACGTACAACACCGCCGGCGCCGGTCGGCTCATCGTCGACCGCCAGGAGCATGGCTCGGCGGCCGTCCTGTCGCCTCGAGCGGCCGGGCTGTTCGGGCTCGGGATCCTGGCCGACGGGATCCAGGACGTCGACGACAACCGGACCCGCTTCCTGGTCATCGCTCGACACGACGCCGGGCTGCCCAAGCTCATCACGGGGATCGGCGACGCGATGCGGACGACGCTGGTCGTGGCCGTCCGGAACGAGCCTGGGGCCCTCCTGCGCGTGCTCACGGTGTTCTCGGCCCACGCCCTGAACATGAGCACGATCGAGTCCCGGCCGAGTCGGGAACGGGCCTGGGAGTACGTCTTCTGGATCGACCTCGACGCGGCCGCGGACGACCCGGCCGCCGCCGCCGCGCTGGCCGACCTCGAGGCGGTCACCACGATGATCCGCGTCCTCGGCTCGTATCCGCGAGCCGCTCAGGGCTGAAGCGGGAGCCTCACAGGGCGGGCCGGGAGCGGAGCGCGGTCATCGCCGCGGTGTCCCCGCGGAGCTCGGCGTACGCCAGCTCGCCGTGGCGGGACGCGTACCAGTCCGCCTCCCGGATCGCCGCCGGGTCGACCGCCAGCACCTCCGCGAGGTCCGAGTACGTCAGGCCCCCCTCGTCGAGGCGGGCCTGGACGACCGCCGCGGACAGGCCCGTGCCGCGCACGATCCGCGTCCCGAGGCCGACCGGCGGGTCGAGGTCGAGCCAGGTCCCGGCGCGACCCAGCGCGACCCAGTCCACGTCGCTCGGAGCGGGTGACTCGCCGAGCGCAGCGGCGATCGCCCGCTCGGCTGCCAGGAGACGGTCGTCGACATCGCCCGAGATCGTCACATAGGTCTGACCCAGCTCCCCGAGACGCTCGACGAGCGCCGCCTGCTGGCGCCGCCGGGCCCGGTCGGAGTCGCGCATCCCGTCCTGACGCCACGGGATGTCCGGTTCGAGCAGCAGGCTCAGGTCGTAGTGGCGGTCCGCGCCCAGCGCCTCGACCGTCGGGTCACGTCGGCCGAGATACTCGACGTGCCAGACCCCGGTGGTCATCGCGTCGGTGTCGCACAACAGGACGCGGTCGGCACGCCGCGCCGTCACGTCCTCGAGCTCGTTCTGACGCGTCGCGATCTCGATGAAGTCGGCGGTGGTCCACGGTTCGCCGCTCCGGTCCTTCGGGTCGGAGTACGGCCGGCCCCACTCGAGGACCCAGGCCGTGGCGAAGCGCCGGGCGAGCAGGTCGGCCAGCGTGGACTTGCCCGTCGACTCGCCGCCCAGCAGGCGCACCCGACGAAGGGGCGAGACCGGAGCCGTGTCGCCGTCGGGCTGGTCGGTCACGGTCGGATCGAGCGGCCGGGGATGGGTCGAGACCCGGACCGGCGTGATCGCCGAGCCCGGGCCTCGACCATCGAACGGTCTCGGCGCCGGAGCGCCGTCGATCAGTGCTCGACGATCCGATCGAGCTTCTTGGCCGCGTCGATCCAGCCCTCGACGGTCGCCTCGGACGGGACCCGGCGGACCATGTTCGGGCGGGCTGCGTCGACCTCCTGGAACGTCTGGGCGAGGTTGGCCGCGTTCCGTCGAGCGAGCTCGAGCGGCGAGTCGACGCCCGCGGCCTCGAGCAGGTCGGAGTACTCGGAGCCGACGCCCGGGATCCGCATCAGGTCGGCATGGTTCACCCACTCGAGGATGAGCGCGCCGCTGATGCCCGTGTCGGCGGCCAGCCGATCGCGCCCGCCCGGCTTCGCGCCGTGCTCGAGCAGCTCCTCGGTGGTGCTGACGCCGGCGGCGGTCAGCTTCTCGGCTTGTGCCGGGCCGATCCCTTCGATCTCGTCGATGCGCATCGTCGTTCCTCCTGATGTTCGGCCGCAGCCGATCCGGCGCCGATCCGGAGCCATCCGGCCGCCTGGGATCGTACGGTGATGGTACCCTCGGCGCCCGAGTCGATTCAATCCGAATCGGGGGCCCGACCGGCCCCATCGGACCGGAGGAGGGACCGTTGGACCAGGCGTTCCACGATGCGATGGCGGCCGGCTACGCGCTCGACGAGCCGTCGATCGTCCTCGGCGGACCGATGCTCGGCGATGAGGTGATCACCGACCTCCGGATCCAGGTCGCCCTGTCGATGCTCAACCGGCACGGGCTGGTGGCGGGCGCGACCGGCACCGGCAAGACCAAGACCCTCCAGCTCATGGCCGGCCAGCTGTCGAAGGCCGGCGTGCCGTGCTTCGTGGCCGACATCAAGGGCGACCTGACCGGGCTCGCGGATCCCGGCGACGGCACGAACCCGAAGGTCGTCGATCGCTGCCAGAGCCTCGGCTGGACATTCGAGGCGGCCGGTCACCCGGTCGAGTTCCTGTCGCTCAGCGGCAAGCTCGGGGCGCAGATCCGGGCGACCGTCCACAGCTTCGGTCCGCTCCTCCTCGGCAAGGTCCTCGGCCTCAACGACACCCAGACGTCGATCCTCAGCCTGGTCTTCAAGTACTGCGATGACAACGCGCTGCCGCTGCTCGACCTGGCGGACCTGACGACCACGCTGCGCTTCCTCGGTTCGGACGACGGCAAGTCCGTCCTCGAGGAGTACGGCGGGATGTCGTCGGCATCGCTGGGCGTGCTTCTCCGCTCGATCGTGACTCTCGAGCAGCAGGGCGCCGACGTGTTCTTCGGCGAGCCCGAGTTCGACGTCGGCGACCTGCTGCGAACGACGCCCGAAGGTGCCGGGATCATCAGCATCCTCGAGCTCTCGGACGTCATGGACAAACCGAGCCTGTTCAGCACGTTCATGCTCTGGATGCTCGCCCAGCTCTACGACGACCTGCCCGAGGTCGGCGATCTGCCGAAACCGAAGCTGTGCTTCTTCTTCGACGAGGCACATCTCCTGTTCGACGGCGCGTCGAAGGCCCTGCTGGACGAGGTCGAACGGACAGCCCGGCTCATCCGGTCCAAGGGAGTCGGTGTGTACTTCGTCACCCAGACCCCGACCGACATCCCGGCCCCGGTCCTGGCACAGCTCGGGAACCGGGTGCAGCACGCGCTCCGCGTCTTCACCCCGCAGGACGCCGACGACATCAAGAAGACGGTCCGGACCTTCCCCATGACCGACTTCTTCGACGTCGAGAAGACGATCACCAGCCTCGGCATCGGCGAGGCCCTGGTCACGGTGCTGTCGCCGCGCGGCGTGCCGACCCCACTCGCGGCCACCCGGCTCATCCCGCCCGACTCGCTGATGGCCCCGCTCGACCCGTCCCGGTTCCAGGCCGCCATCGGAGCCAGCCCGCTGACCACCAAGTACGGTCAGACCGTCGACCGGGAGAGCGCGCACGAGATCATCACCGCGCGGATATCGGCCGCCAAGCAGGTCGCGGCCGACCAGGCCGGCGCGGATCCGAACGCGACCCCGCCCCCGGTGATGCTCAACCCCGCGCAGCAGCAGCGCGAGATCGAACGCCAGGCACGGGAGCTCGAGAAGCAGCGCGAGGCCGCCGAGCGTCAGGCGCGGGCCGACCAGCGCGCCGAGGCCGCCGCCGAGAAGCAGCGCACGGCCGACGAGCGGGCGCGCCAGCGATCGGTGGACTCGGCCATCCGGACGGGCGGCCGGATCGTCACGTCACGGGCCGGCCAGGACCTGATCCGAGGCGTGTTCGGGACCTTGTTCGGCGGGAAGAAGTGAGGCGCGGGAGCGGCGGCTCGGTCGACCGAGCCTAGAACGGGGCGTCGTCGGGGACGTCGGTCGGATCGTCGTCGGGCTGCGGCGGTCCGGACTCGAGGGTCATCTGGTGGACCCAGCCCTCTTCGCCGAACGGAGTTCGAACCAGCCAGTAGGATCCGG
>JADGQI010000092.1 GCA_017881905.1 Chloroflexota bacterium | reverse complement strand
GCGTGACCACCGACGAGGTCGTCTCGGCCGGCTACGGCGACACCGGTGTCGACCCGGCGACCCTCGTGGTCCCGGGGAACGCATCGGTCGCGACCGGCGGCGCCAACCTGTTCAGCGGCCTGAACACATCGGTCGCGGCGACCGCTACCCTGCCGGCCGGCACGCGCCTGCGCGTCGTCGACCAGGCCGGCCAGGCGACCGCTGACGGGGCGCCGATGGTCCAGGTCGTCGGCATCGACGATCCGAGCATCTCGGGCTATGTCGCGGCGGCCGACCTGATCGCCCGTGACAGCACTGCCCCGGTCGTCCGCGTGCTCGATGGCGGCGCGGCGTTCTCGCCCAACGGCGACGGCCACGGCGATACCGCGACCCTCCGGGGCCGCTTCACCGAATCGGTCGCCTGGACGGTGCGCGTCAGCGACGCCGGCAACCACGTCCTGCTCCAGCAGACCGGCACCGGGTCGAGCTTCGCCGTCCCGTGGAACGGGATCGTCAGCGGCCACCCCGTTCCGGACGGGACCTACACGATCGCACTGACCGGCGTGGACGCCTGGAACAACGCCTCGGCCAACGCCACCGGGCACGTCCGGGTCGACACCGTCGCACCCGCCGTCACCAGCTTCACCCCGGGCGCCGACACCACACAGTGGTTCGCGCCGAACGGCGACGGCTTCCGCGAGACCGTCACGCTCAACGCCACCAACACCGAGGACGGCGTGATCCTCGTGCGCGTGCTCGACCGCACCGCGGCGACGATCGACACCTGGACGGTCCCGAGCGGCACGACCGCCACACCGATCACGTGGGACGGTCGACGATCCTCGGGCGCCTACGCCCCCGACGGGGTCTACACCATCCGGGTCGCGGCCCAGGACGTCGCCGGCAACATCGGCGCCCCGGTCGACCGCACGGTCACGCTCGTCGCCGCGCTGCGCTCCCTGGTGAGCTCCAAGTCGATCTTCTTCCCGAACGACAAGGACTCCCTGTCGACGACGAACAAGCTGTCGTTCGCCCTGAACCGTCCGATGACCACGACATGGACCGTGCGCGACTGGACCGGGAAGGTCGTCAACACCCTGCTGTCCGCGGTGGCCATGCCCGCCGGCACGCACTTCTGGACGTTCAACGGTCGTGCCGCGAACGGCAGCATGCTCCCGCGCGGCCACTACACCACGGTCGTCACCGCCACGGATGGCACGGTCACGGCGACCCAGACGGCGAGCTTCTGGATCGATGCCTTCATCATCAGCCCGAGTGACACCACACCGGGCCGCGGCCAGTCGATCACGATCAACGTCCTCTCGGCCGAGCCGCTGGCCCGGACCCCGACGCTGTACATCTCCCAGCCGGGTGTCGCGACCTGGCACCTGCGGATGACGCGGACCGGGACGTACACCTACAAGGCCTCGATCCGGCTCAAGTCGACCGGACGGGCCGGGACCGTCACGTTCAAGGTCTGGGGCCTGGACACCAAGTCCGGCTCGCAACAGACCCTCAAGGGGTTCCCGCTCCACTGAGCGTCTGAGCGGAGCCTATCGGCCCCGCTTCGCGATCGTGAGACCGCACGCGACCACACCGGACAGCACCGTACCATCCTTGACCGGGACCTTCGAGCGGTAGACTATCCATCCGCACGAGCCGAGGGTGGGGTCGTTCGTCCACCCGGTGAGGTCCCTCGTGTCGATGTCCTTCCGCCTCTCGCCCGCCCGCTCCGCGAGTTCGTCGCGCGCTCGTATCGTCGCCCTGGCCGCCGGCCTGCTGATCCTGGCCGGTGCCGCCCCGACCGCGGTGCTGGGTGCTGCGGACCCCGGTGCCGTCTCGAGCGATGGGGCCGCCCGACCCACGATCCAGTACGAGGAGGCCGTCGCGCACGCCTCCGACACCACGACGTTCTCGCCCGGTGATCGCGTCACCGTGCCATTCAAACCGCGCCCGGCGGACCGCTGGGCGGTCGGCGGCGTGTCTCCGCGCGAGCTCCCGGCCGGCCGGCTGACGGGTCGCGCGATCCGCGATGCGGCGGGGTCCGGACCCGGCGCCAAGACCGGTCCCAGCTCCAGGACCGGACCGGTCGGCTCGGTCGACGTGGACGCGCTCGATGCAGCGTGGTTCCGGACGCCCGTCGGCGCGTCGCCGATCGGCCCGGCCGACCTGCCCTACATCGATCCGACCACGACCCCGACGGCGTCGCTCGCCGCGGCGGTCGATCCAGGCGGCCTCAAGCGCGAGGTCTTCGGATTCCTTCCGTACTGGGAGTTGAGCGACAGCTCGAGCCGCCTCGATTGGGAGAAGCTGTCGACGGTCGCCTACTTCGGCATCGGCGCCGCCGGCAACGGCGACCTGCAGAAGACCAACACGGACGGCTCGACGACGGTCGGCTGGAGCGGCTGGACCAGCTCCAAGCTGACGAGCGTCATCAACGCCGCTCACGCGAGCGGTGCCCGGGTCGTCCTGACGATCCAGAGCTTTGCCTGGACAGCGGCCGGGGTGAGTCACCAGAAGGCCCTGCTGGGGAGCCCGGCCTACCGCGCGAATCTCGCCCGCCAGATCGCCGCCGCCGTACGCGACCGCGGCGCCGACGGCGTCAACCTCGACTTCGAGCCGATCGTGGCGACATACGCCGACGAATTCACGGCGCTCGTTCGCTCCATCCGGACGGAACTCAACAGGGTCGCCGCCGGCTACCAGGTCACGTTCGACACGACCGGCTGGATCGGCAACTACCCGATCGAGAACGCGACCGCGGCGGGCGGCGCAGACGCGGTCGTGATCATGGGCTATGACTACCGGACCGGCGCCTCCACCCCGGTCGGCTCGGTCGCCCCGCTCGGTGGCCCGACCTACGACATCGGCGACACCGTGGCCTCGTACGTCAGCCGCATCCCGGCGTCGAAGATCATCCTCGGCGTGCCGTACTACGGACGTGCCTGGTCCACGGACACCTCGGCGCTCCATGCCAAGAACATCTCGGGCACCCAGTACGGGGCGTCCACGACCGTCGTCTATGGCACGGCCATCGGTTTCGCCGCCGACCACGGGCGCAAGTGGGACCCGACCGAGGGCGTCGCCTGGACGGCCTATCGACGCCAGAACTGCACGGCGGCCTACGGCTGCGTCAACCCATGGCGTGAGCTGTACTACGACGACGCACAGGCGCTCGGGCTGAAGTACGACCTGATCAACCGGGCCGGCCTGCGCGGGGCCG
>JADGQI010000091.1 GCA_017881905.1 Chloroflexota bacterium | reverse complement strand
TCGATGGCCGCCCGATCCGGGCGAGCGACAAGGCACTGCTGTCCGACTATGTCGTCTCGCTGACGCTCGACGGAGCGTCGCTGGCCGAGCGGCTCGCGCGGATCAACGAGGCGATCCGGGTGACCCGCCGGCTCGGTTCGGCCGCGCTCGCGCTCGCCTACGTCGGTTGCGGCCGGTTCGACGCCTTCGTCCAGACGTACGGACTGTCGGCCTGGGACGTGGCCGCGGCCGGGCTCATCGCCGAGCGGGCCGGCGCCACGGTGGCGGAGGCGTGGACCGGCGGACCGTGGCTCGACCTCGACCGCGGCGCGACGAAGTTCGGAGTCGTTGCCGCCCCGGCCGCCCATCACGGCGAGCTGCTCGAGCTGGTCCGACCTCCCGCTTGAGCTGGCGATCCGGTCAGTCGTCCCGCCAGCGATGCGGCCGCGATCTCAGGCGAGGGAGGCCGATCTCGTGGCAGAACGCCTGCCACCGCTCCCGCGGCGCACCGTGCCAACGCAGCTCGTCGGGTGTGGTCTGGCTCAGCGGGGCGTCCGTCCGAAGGCGCGCGAGCGTCCGGTAGAGCATCACCTCGTCACGTCGCTCGGCGAGCGTCGCGGCGAGGGATACGGCACCGCGGACGGGGACGTCCCAATCGGCGGCGCGTCTCGGGATGGCGTCGAGCGAGCCGTACCGGAGTAGGACCGTCGCCGCCGACTTCGCACCCCAGCCGGGCAGCCCCGGGTAGCCATCCGCGGCGTCGCCGACGAGTGCGAGCAGATCGGGGATGGACCCCGGCCGGACGCCCCACTTGGCGATCACGCCGGCCTCGTCGTAGGTGATCCGTCGTCGCCGATCGACCAGCACGACCCGCGTGTCGCGGACGCACTGGGCGAGGTCCTTGTCGGGCGAGCAGATCAGGACCGCCTCGACGGCGGGATCGTCCGCCCAGCGCGCGACCGCGGTCGCGATCGCATCGTCGGCTTCGTGGGCGACCATCGGCCAGAGGACGATCCCGAGCGCCTCGATCGCCGCCTCGGCGATCGGGAACTGGTCCATCAACCGGGGGTCGACGCCGGCGCCGGTCTTGTAGCCGGCGTAGAGGTCGTTCCTGAACGATTCGATGACCCGGTCGGTGGCCGCGCCGAGATGGGTCGCGCCCTCGTCGCGGAGGATCGCCAGCAGGTTCTCGACCAGACCCCAGGTCGCGGTCAGGTCCCGGCCGTCGCTGGCGAGGACGGCCGGCCGCGGGGCGAAGAACGCCCGGAACAGCTCATAGGTCGCGTCGACCAGATGCAGTCGCACCGGTGGGAGGGCGGTGTCGGGACCGGGTCGCGCTCGGCGGTCAGCCGCCCGACCGCGTCCCGTGCCCGTTCGATCCGGCCGCGACCGGGGCGACCGGGTGCGTGTCGGCGCCATCGGTCGCGATGGTCAGCGTGCCCCGCTCCGTCTCGACGAGCACCTTGAGCCGTTCGAGATCGGCCTGGAAGACCCTCTGGAGGATCGGACCCTGGACGAGCGCGCCGAGGTTCGGCAGGACGGGCGGCACGAGCGTCTCGGCCCACTCGACGCGGGTCCGCCGGCCGCCGTCCAGCGTGTCGAGGGTGAGCAGCCCGGTCCCGCTGAACCGACCCTCGTGGCGGATCGCGAACCGGTGCGGAGCGCTGAACTCGGTCACCTCGACCGGATCGCTGACCGGGATGCCGAGGATGCGCACCTCGGCCTCACCGCGGGTCCCGACCCCGACCGGCCCGTCCGTCGACAGCCGGACGCGCTTCATCTCGGTCATCCAATCGGGCTGGGTCTCGATGTCCGCCAGCCGTGCCCAGACCGCGGAGATCGGTGCGTCGATCTCCACCCTGGTCCGGATCGGTACTCGGATCGGCCGCCCGTCGCCGTCGACCGACAGGCCGCCGAGCCAGCGATCGAGCACGAACGCACCCGCCAGGCTGCCCACTGCCGCAAGGACCATCCGTCGGATCATGGCGCTCCCTCCTCGAAGAACTGGATGCCGGCGGCGGCCATGTCCGCGATCGCCCGATCGCCGTCACCGGGCGCCAGGTCGACCGCGCGGACACCGTCGGCCAGGACGGCGGTGGGATGTCCGAGGCGGACCGCGTCGAGCGCCGTCGCCTTGATGCAATAGTCCGTCGCGAGACCGCCGACGACGACCCGCTCGGCGCCGTGGTCGCGCAGGAGGTCCTCGAGTCCCGTCGCCGCCTCGACGCCGGTGGCCGGGTCTCGGGTCGTGAAGCCCGAGTAGCCGTCCTCGCCGTGGACGCCCTTGCGCACCACGGGTCCGTCCACGACGAGCGTCGGATGGAGCTCCGCGCCCCACGAATCCGCGACGCAGTGGACCGGCCAGATCCCACCGTCCTTGGCGAAGTGCGGGGTCGAGGCCGGGTGCCAATCCTGGGTGTAGACGACGAGGGCACCGGCGGCCCGCGCGCTGGCGATCTCCCGGTTGAGGACCGGGATCACGTCCGTGCCGCCGGCGACGCTCAGCCCGCCCCCCGGGTCCGCGAAGTCGTTCTGGACGTCGACCAGGATGAGGACGGTCGAGCGGTCGTAGCGCGGGTCATCCACCATCGGAGGCTACCGCACTTCGATGATTCGGGAACCGTTCTCCTCGCTAGCGTGGGGCGGTGCCCTCGGCGGCGGCGTCGGACAGGACGCCTTCGAGGAGGTCGCCGGCGCGTTCCCAGGTGAAGTAGCGCTCGACGAAGTCGCGGCCGTCCGACGGTGGTGTGGGGTCGGCGGCGGCCGCCCGGAGCCGCTCGACGAGCAGGGCGGCGAACCTCGTCGGGTCCGCCGCCGGCCCGACCGTCAATGGGGGCCGGACGCCCTCGGTCGTGATCAGCCCGGCCGAGCCGTTCGCGCTGGCGACGGTCGGCACGCCCATCGCCAGCGCCTCGAGGACCTTGTTCTGGATGCCCGCCCCGAAGCGGAGGGGAGCCGCGAACACCGAGGCGGCCTCGAGGTACGGCCGGACGTCCTGCACGAACCCGGTCACCGTGACGCCCGGCGCCGCGCCGGCCCGGACGAGCTTCTCGATCGGATCCCGTCCGACGATCGACAGGTGCGCCTCGGGGATCGACTCCCGGACGCGCGGCAGGATCTCGCGGATCAGGAGCAGGGCCGCGTCGCTGTTCGGTGGGTAGTCCATCGCCCCCGTGAACACGATCTCGTCCCGGCCGAGGGTCGACCCCGCTGTGCGCCGCCAGAACCCGACGTCGACGCCGTTCGGCAGGACGGTGGCGCGAGCTCGGTCGCCGTCGCCCATCAGCGCGTCGCGGTCGCGGACGCTGGCGAACAACAGGCGCGAGCCGCGCCGGAGCAGGGCACGCTCGATCCGCCGGACCTCGACGTATTCCGCCAGCAGGAGCGGGATGCGGGAGAGCGATGCGAACCGGAGGTTCCCCTTGATCCGGCTGGAAGTCGCGTCGCACACGTCGGCGACGACCGGCAGTCCGGCCGCCGCCTGGAGGGCCGGGTACGTCCGTTTGCCGCTGAACAGCACGACGTCGTGGGGCTCGTCGGCGACTACGGTGGCCACCTCGTCGCGCAGCTGTCGGACGGCGCTCTCGCCGACCGAGATCGCGCTGAGCCGGCGCTCCACCTGTCTCCACCGCGAGCGGCTTCCCCGATGCGAGTCGACCGTCACGATCCGCTCGGTGAACGGCTCGAGGTGGGACCGGTCCTCGGCCGTGAACCCGGCCGGGACGATCGCCATCAGGCTGATCCGATGTCCCCGGCGGCTGAGCTCGCGGATCATGTGGTAGTGGCGGAGGTAGCCGCTGGTCAGCGGCCATGGGAAGCCGTTGACGAGGAGCAGGATGCGCAGGCTCTCGGGGGCCTCGGTCATCCGGCGGCGCCCTCGACCACGATCCGCCAGACCGCGTGATAGCGGTGCCCGCGGAGTCGCGCCCCGTCGGCCGTCTCCCCGAGGTCGCCCTTCCCGAGGTCCGGCTCACCGACCAGGCGACCGGTCAATCGGGCCAGGGCGCGGACCCAGGTCGCGACGAGGAGCGGACGGACGAGCGTCCGGTCGATCCCGGCCGCATCGGCGTAGGCCTCGGCGGCCGCGGCCGCCCAGCGGTCGTCGCCGAAGAACGCCGCCCCGATCCGCCGAGCGTGCTCGTCCGGCACGGTCGCACGATCCTTCCCACCGGTCACGACGGCGACGTAGCCGAGGAAGAACAGGAAGTCGGTCAGCGGGTAGCCGGCCGGTTCGCCGAGCTCCCAGTCGATCGCCCCGACCCCGCCGGTGCGGCTCGTCGCCGCCGTACGCGCGGAGCGGCCGCGCCGACCCGTGGCTCCATGGTCCTCGAACCGGAGCAGGTTCGGGTGGCTGAGGTCGCCGTGCTCGATGGTGAGCGCGAGCGGAGCCGAGGCGAGCGGAGCGAGCGTGTCGCGGGCACGGGCGACGAGCGCGAGGTCGGTCGGATCGTCGGCCAGGGCGTGCTCGAGGGCGGCGATCGACGGGACGAGCAGCCTCGCCCAACGGTCGTCGACACCATCCGGCGGCTCCGGCCGCTGGAGCGATCTGGCCCAGGCGCCGACGTCGCGGACCGCCCGGTCCCGACCGCGGCGGATCTCGGTGGGGTCGAGCGGCCGCCCCGCCAGGGCCGTCTCGACGATCGCGGCGTGCCCTCCGATCGGCTCGTGGGCGATCAGGCGCGGCACGCCGGCCGTTCCGTCCGGCGAGCGGTCGGCCAGTAGGCGGAGACAGGCGGCCTCGGCCTCGAGCGTCCGCGTCGCGTCCGCCAGTCGATGGATTTTGGCGACGACCCTCGGTGCCTCGCCGTCGGGTGGCACGACGAGGGCGACGACGTGGGCCGAGGCCTGGAACCTCGGGGTCACGAGCAGGCTCGACGTTGCGCCGACGCCGAGGCCCTGGAGGCCGAGTCGCGCACGATTCGCGTCGACGTACGCATCGATCAGGGGCGCCGCGGGGATCCCGCTCTCCGGCACGTTGACGTCCGGGCGGCGCCCGACGACCGTGGTCGCGTCGAGCAGCGCCGGACCCATCCCCAGCCGGAATGCCACACCGACGAGCCGGGCCTTGAGGCGCGCACGGCGGCCGCTCCGGCGTCGGGCGAGACTAAGCCTGATGAGGGGCGGTCGGTCAAGCGGGACGATCTCGAGACCGCTGGCGTGGTTCGGCCAGACCCACGACGCGTGGACGTCGATGAACCCATCGTGCCGGAGGCGCTCGGCGACGTCGCCGGCCGACGCGGCCGCGAGCTGCCCGGTCCGACCCGGTCGAGCCCGACCGACGAGTTCGATCACGATCGAGCCGCCCGGGGCGACCCGGTCGATCGCACCGCGCACCACGGCGGCGGTCGGAGCATGGACGACGACCACGTCGGCTCGCTCGGTCGGATCGACGACGATCGTGTCGGCGAACGCCTCGAGCGCCGCGACCAGCTCGCGGTCCGGCGTCCCGGCGACGAGGACCCGATCGAGCCGTGGATCGGCGAGCAGGAAGCGCCAGTCGAGTCGCCGGGCCAGGGCCAGCCGGTCAGTCGGGCCGATCGCCACGTCCGCCGTCACTCGCCGAACAGCCAGCGGGCGAACGGCAGGCGTCCGAGCTCGGGGAAGGTCTCGGACAGCCGGAGCGAGCCGCGGTTCAGCCGGAACACGGCGACGCTCGCCAGCGCGGCCAGGGCGCCCTGGACGAGGAACGGCGGCTTGAACGCCGCATTGACGACCGCCAGGCCGACCGCGATCACCGCGATGCTCACATAGACCCAGACGTGGCTACGGTCGAAGATGCTGATCCCCGTGCCGAACCGAAGGCCGGCCTGCTTGAGCAGGTTGTGGATGACGATCGTGAGCGTCGTCCCGATCGCCGCGCCGAACGCGCCGAGCGGGGGGATGAGGACCAGGTTGAGGGCGACGTTCGC
>JADGQI010000090.1 GCA_017881905.1 Chloroflexota bacterium | reverse complement strand
GCTCTGACGCGCGAGGCGGCCCGACAGGGCTCGGCGGGATTGGTCGCCGACCATGTCGCGGAATACACGCTGGCCGGATTCTCGGTGAGCGACATCGTCCAGCCCGTGACCATCTGGTGCGGACAGGTCGATGAGCCATGGGCACGCGTGACAGCCGACTACCTTGCGGCAACCATCCCACGGGCGACCCTGGTCGTCTACCCCGACGAAGCCCACCTCTTCCCGTTCGACCATTGGGAGGAGATGCTGGAGGCGGTGCTCTGAGGCTCCGCGACCCGGGACCTGTCAGCGTGCGCCTCTCGGAGTCAAAGGCTTCGTCGAGATCGGGCCGAAGAGCGAGGGCCGGTCCTGCCGGTCGCGACCGAATCAGATCACAGTGGACCTGCGGCAGCGATCCGCGAACTGTCGAGAGCGACGCCCGGCATGCGAAACGGAGAGACCCTCCCGAACCGAGAGGGTCTCTGTGTCATTCCTCGTGCTGCGGACGTGGCTGCAGCACGGCGCCCGTCGGACGCTACTTGCGGCTGTTGTAGGTCGCAAGGCCCTGCCAATCTCCCCGTACCGCGTACGAGGCCTGGGTCGGCCACGTATCGAGGCTCGAGGGCGGCAGCGCCCCGCCTTCTGCGATGATCTTCCGGAGCTGGGATGGATCGGTGTGCTCGAGCTGTGCGTAGGTGGTCACACCGCCGTCGGACAGGATCATGGAGATTCGTGGCCCGATGCCATTGAGCTGCGTCAGATCGTCGGGCGCCGCGCCGGTGGCCGCCTTCGGCTTGGACGCGCCGCGGTGGCTGGGCTCGGACCCTCGCTTGTTGTACTTCATCAGGCCCTGCCAGTCGCCACTCGCGGCATAGCTCGCCTGCATCGGCCACGACGCCACATTGGCGGGCGGCACCATGTCCGCCGCGTGGAGCGCGTGGCGGAGTTGCGGCTCGTTGGCCTCGGCCAGCGCCGCATAGGTCGTGATCCCCGCGGTCGCCAGCGCGGCGCTGGCCTTTGGCCCGATGCCGGAGAGCTGCGTCAGGTCGTCGGCGGTCGCAGCCGGCGCCACCGCCGCGGCCGCCACCGCCGCGGCCGGCACGGCCGGCGCGGCAGCCTCGGCCGGCGCCTCCTCGGGGACTTCCACCTCATAGTCGGACACGACCTCGGCGCCGCCGAGCTGCTCGACGGCCGGAT
The DNA here is from genome assembly GCA_017881905.1 of Chloroflexota bacterium. GTDB lineage: Bacteria > Chloroflexota > Limnocylindria > Limnocylindrales > CSP1-4 > Chersky-267. The sequence continues at coordinate 45,599 of JADGQI010000090.1, read as the reverse complement.
CGACGAGCGCCTTGAGGGCGGCCTCGGTCTTGGGGGGCAGCGTGCTGGAGATCAGGAGGGCCTTCTCGGCCGTGATGGCCTGTTCGATCATCCCGATCGACGCGGCCCAGTTCCCTTCATACAGGATGAACAGGACGCTCTTCCCCTTCTCGACCTCTTTGGTGATCTGCCGCATGAACTTGTCTTCGATCCCGATGTCGTGCAGGCGGTTTCGCACTCCATTCAGGACTCCACCGGCCGCGCCGCCGATGACCGCCCCGGCGGGCCCCAGGACGATCGCCCCGACGATGACACCGAGCCCGGCGCCACGGGCGGCGCCCTTCGCGCCGCCGAGATCCGTGGTCTGGTGGACCTTGACCCGGAACCTGGTCCGGTCGGCGATCGCCGCATCGACGATCTTGACATTGGGGTCGACCTCGTCGATCTCCTGGATCCGCTTCAGGAGTCGCCGCGACTGCTTGCCCGTGTCGAGCACGAACGCCGCCAGAGTCTGACCGTATTCCTGGGTCATCGATCTGGTCTCCTCTCATCAGGGACTGTGTGCGCCAACGGCCTTGGTCAGGCGAGCTTGGCTGGGCTTCGATCATCCATCGAACCCCACCTCGCGGATGTCGTCATCAGGGTCCCGGATCGACGAGGGACGGTGGAGGTCGGTCACGTCGGGACCGAGGGGTCCGTGGCCCTGATGTGTGCTATTCAACGGTCAGTGACCGATCAGACACCTCCTCCCGGAGCCTGCCGGATGGCCCACTCTGAGGCGTGGCGGGCCCAGCGAGGTGGGCCGGCAGGCGTCTGACGATGCCAGGGCCGGCTGGCCCGTTACGCAATATAACAATCGAGACAAGTTCAGGCCAGGCCGCGAGCCGCCCAAGCCCGAGCGACGACCACGAACGGAGTCGTCGGGATCATGGCCCGACATCGTTCACGCAGCTCGTCCTGCCGGTCGGAGCTGAGGCCCGCCAGGTAGGAGCCCCCGGGCCCGACACCCTGCGTGAACGGCTCCCACCAGGCTTCGAACGACTCGTGCTCGACGCTGGCCCACAGGACGGTGGCCTCGATCTCGCGTAGCCCGGCCGCCTCGAACAGTTCCGCCAAGTGGCCCTCACGGACACCCGGAAGCTGGGATTCGTCTTCGACCTCCGGGTCGAGCGCGCGTGCCGCACTCCAGAACAGGCTCAGCGGGCCCTGGTCGCCGGCGTGGTCCCAGACGCAGGCGGCCACGACACCGTCATGCCGGCTGACCCGTGCCATCTCCCGCAGTCCGCGGTTCGGATCCGGCATGAAATGGACGACGAGCTGGGCGAGGGCCGCGTCGAAGGTCAGGTCCGGGAACGGCAATCCCTCTGCGGACGCCAGGACGACCTGCACCCCGGGATAGCGTTCCCGCACGGCGGCGACGAAGGGTGGCGACGGATCGACGGCCGCGACGGCAGACGCCCCCACTCGCGCGACGAGCACCGCGGTCAGGGCGCCAGGACCGCAACCGACGTCGAGCACTCGCTGGCCGGATCCCACCCCGGCGAAGTCCGCCAGTCGCGGGGCAAGCAGAAGCGAGTACTTGCCCATATAGCGGTCGTAGGCGTCCGCCGCCACGTCGAAACTCATCTGCCGAATCTACTCTGCCGCCCTTTGGTCCAGGACCCAGCCTCCAGCTGGGTCGCCCACTCGTCTGCCCGATACGCATGGTCGGCGGCTACCATGCCGTGCATGGAGCCCGATGGACACTCCGACGAGGGCCCGACCGATCGGTCCGCCGGACGCCCGGACCATGGTCGCATCCACCGCGCCCCCGATGTCCTGCCCCTCGACCGCTTCAACGCATTCACCGACGGCGTCTTCGCCATCGCCATCACGCTGCTCGTCCTCGAGCTGACCGTCCCGCCCGTCGATGTTCGCCTGCTCCCCGCCCTGGCCGATGAATGGCAGGAGTTCCTCGGCTACCTCATCAGCTTCGTGTTCATCGGGGGGATCTGGGTCAACCACGCCGGGATGACGAAGCTGATGCGGCAGGCCGACACCCGGGCCTACGGCATCGACCTCCTGATGCTGCTCTTCGTCGCCGTGCTCCCGTTCTCGACGAACCTGATGGTGACCCGGATCTCGGCTCCGGACGTCGAAGCCGCGGTCGTGATCTACGGCGTCAACGTGCTCCTGGCGTCGCTCGCCCTGAGCCTTCTCATGTTCTACATCGCCAGCGAACGATCGCTCGTGCTCGATGGGGTCGCCGACGAGACCCTGGAGGCGAAGGTCCGTCAGCGGTGGCTCGTGATCGCGTTGAATGTCGTCGCGATCGGCGTGGCCATCGTCCTGCCGCTGGCCGCCGTCGGGCTGTACTTGGTCACGACGATCCTCGGGATCGCCCTCCCACTGGTCCACCTTCGCCGGCGCCGGCACTAGGTCCGACGCACCTGGGCCGCGGGCACGGCCGCCCGGTGGGCGATCACGATCGGGGTCGAGCAGGAGTCAGGAGATCGTCCGGAGGCTCGGCCAGATCGTGGTCCAGGGCGCTCGCAGGCCGGTGCACACCGTGACAGCCTTGCCCTGCTCGCCGTTCTCGATGCCGAGTCGGTTGTCGATGTGCGCGACATCGCGACAGCCCACGAAGTACTGGCTCCAGTCTTCCGGTCGCCAGTCGCCCACGTGCACCACCACGGTACGGTCGGCCGGGGGCGGCCCCCACTCCCAGAACGCGTTGTGGCCCGAGTAGACCGGCGGCAGCCCGGTACCCAGCAGCACGAGCGGGCTCGCCTCGCTGTAGTCGTTGGTCAGGATCACCGCGCGGGCGCGCTCGTCCGCGGGCAAGGCGCCCACCACGCCCTCGACCGTCGCGACGAACTGCGGCCAGCCGATCTGTTCGGCCAGGATCGGGTCCGTCGCGGGGAGGGAGCTCGTGGCGAACGTGGCGGGTGGCAGGATCGGCACCGTCAACAGCACGAGCAGGGCGCCGGAGAGCGCCGCCGCCGCGATGAAGGCCCCGGCCCGAAGACGCCGATGGCCGCGGCCCAGCCAGCGGTCGACGAGGATCCCCCCGGCGGCCATGAACGGGGCGACGATGCCGATGCCGTAGTAGGCCTTGCCGCCACTGACGGCGACCAGGACGAGGATCACGACCCCGGCGATCCCGATCGCCCGCCACGGCGCCGCTGCGTTCGCGTCCAGCATCCAGCCCCAGCCGGCGACGGTCACGACGAAGAGAAGCGGCCCGGTGAACAGCCAGAGGAAGGGGACGAACTGGGCGCGGTTGTCCGCGGCGTAGCCCCCGATCCGTGCGGCCATCGTGAGCTGGGGCCAGCCGTTCGCCGCCTGCCAGATCAGGTTCGGTGCCCAGAGCAGGACCGCGATCGCGATCGCCGCCCAAGCCCAGGGTGAGCACACCACGTCCCAGCGCCGGTCGAGGAGCAGTCCCGCCGCCAGTCCCGCCCCGAGGTAGAGGACCGTGTCCTTGTTCTCGAGGCCGATCCCGGCGGCGACGCCCACCACGAGCCAGAGGCGCCGGTCGCCGCCCGCTAGAAGCTTGACGATCAGCCACAGGATGACCGCCCAGGCGAGCAGGTCGGGCTCGCTCGTCGTGTCGAGATGCCCGGCGGCCAGATAGCCGGACAGGGCGGCGGTGGTCGCCGCGAGGACCTGCGCTCGTCGGGATCCGCCCAGGTCGTGCGCCATGAGCGCGATCAGGACGACGACGAGGCCCATCTCGAGGGCGGGCAACAGTCGCACGGCCGTCGGCGTCACGCCGAGCAGCGCGACGGATGCGGCGGAGAGGAGCGGCGTCAGGGGCGGCTGGTCGACATACCCGAACGCAGGGTGCTGGCCGGCCACGACGTAGTACATCTCGTCGCCGTGGAAGCCGTAGGCGCCCGACACGGCCAGCAGCCCGACGACCATCAGGCCGGCGACCAGGAGCACGGGCCACGGGATGGAGAACGACACGTGGTGGTCGGATGGGTCGGCTGTCGAGGTCGTCATCGTCCTGTCCGGGTGGTTCGCCCGACGCGACGATACGCCCCGGCAGCCGATCGCACCGAGGCCGATCCGGGACCACATCGACCGAGGTGTAGGATCGGGCGATGGCTGCCTATGTCGTGGTCGATGTCCACCGGACGGACATGGAGCGGGCCGCCCGATACAGCGCGCAGTCCGGCCCGAGCGTCGAACGCCACGGCGGGCGATTCCTCGCGCGTGGCGGCAAGACCGTCACCCTCGAAGGCGGTTGGGATCCGGAACGCCTGGTCGTGATCGAGTTCGAGTCCGTCGACGCCGCCAAAGCCTGGTATGACTCCGAGGAATATCGCGAGATCCGCGAGATCCGTGACGGCGCCGGGACGTGGCGGATGGTGGTGATCGAGGGAGTGGTGCCGCTGCGCCGCAACGCCGAGCGGGCAGATCCGACGCCATGACCGAAGGATCACCCCGGGCCAGGTCCGTGAGGGCGGGTAAGCGATGACCAGGTTCGTCGTCGACGCCGGCGCCGTCCTCGACCTGGCGAGCACCGACGTCGAGGTCTCCGGCGAGCACGAACTCCTCGCGCCGACGCTCCTGCGATCCCAGACGCTGTCGGCGCTGCACGAGGCGGTCGCGCGGGGCGAGATCACGGCCGCCGTCGCCCGGGACCGCCTCGCCTCCATCCGGCGGCTGCCGATCCGGCTGCTCGGCGACGCGGTGCTCCTGCGACGAGCCTGGGAGCTCGCGGATCGGTTGGGATGGGCCTCGACCTACGACGCCGAGTACATCGCACTGACCCAGCTGCAGGCAGACGCGTTCGTGACCCTGGACGCGGATCTGGCGCGCCGCGTCGAAGGGATCGTCACGACTGCGTCGATCGACGAGCTGCTCGCGGGAGGCGGGTCGGGTTGACCATCCACGATCGGTGAGTCGACCGTTCACCCCGTACACTTGCCCGACCCCCAACCGTCATCGGAGCACGATCATGGATCACGCAGCCACAGCGCGACGCCTCTACGAGCTGATCAGCGCCGGAGACGTGGACGCGTTCGGCGACCTCCTGGCGGACGACTTCGTCGAGCATGAGGTGACGCCCGGGCTGGCGCCGACGAAGGACGGGGTCAAGTCGTTCTTCCGGATGCAGCTCACGGCGTTCCCCGACCTGCGCATGAGCGTGGAAGACGTGGTCGCTGACGGGAGCAAAGTCGTGGCGCGCGTCCGCTACACGGGGACCCAGCGTGGCGCGTTCATGACCATGCCGGCCACGGACAAGAGCGTCGACGTGCAGCTCATCGACATCTTCCGCTTCGACGACGACGGTCGGGTGGGCGAGCATTGGGGAGTCATCGACCTGATGGCGATGATGCAGCAGCTCGGCTTCGTGCCGGCCGGCCCGGCCGCGTAGGCGCTACCAGCCTTCCGGCACCGGGCCCTCGCGCACGCCGAACACGTTGCCATCGGGGTCCTTGAACCATGCGCCGCGAGCCGGCCCGATCTGGGCGATGAAGTCGACCGTCTTCGGCGTCTCGTACTCCTCGAACACGACGCCTCGGGAAGTCAGATCACGGATGACGGCTTCGATGTCATCGACCTCGAAGTGCGCCACCGTCTGACCGACGTTCGGCTGTCCCCGTCGGACCGACAGTCGCGATCCTCGGCCGGCCCCGAAGCGGCATCCAGCCGGGGTCTCGTCGAAGAGCGTCAGGCCGACCTGCTCCGCGAAGAACCGCTTGGCGCGGTCGACGTCCGTCACGGCCACGGTCGTCACCGCCAACGCGTCGGCTAGCATCGTCATCACCTCGATCGGGGGCTTGGAGCCGGGCGGGCACCGCCGGGATCGGATGGCGCTCCGACGGACCACTGGACGAGGAGTATGCGCCGCCCGCGACGACCGGCCTGCGCCTAGCCCGAGTCGATGACGCAGAAGCGATTGCCTTCAGGGTCCGCCAGGATGATGTAGTCGGCATCGGGTGGCCGCTTGTCCCAGTGGACCTCGGTGGCGCCGAGGGCGACCAGCCGCTTCACCTCCGCGGCCTGATCCTCCGCATAGAGATCGAGGTGGATCCTCGGCGGTACGTGGACGGTGGAACGGACCTGGTCGAGCGAGAGGTTCGGCCCGACACCGCCCCGCGGGCGCAGGAGCGCGAAATCGTCGCTCGTCTCCTCGCGAGGCACGTAGTCCAGCGCCGCCATCCAGAACTCCCGCTGGCGCGGCAGGTCGTCGACCCGGATGACGATCGAACCGACGCGAAGCATGGCCCCGATTCTAGCGTCGACCGCGGCCGGGTGGCGAGATCCGGTCGCCGGATCTGGCGTGCCGTCCGGCCTCCACACCTGCCCGGGTGGACCGGCGGGTCGCGGGTTCGCTACCCTAACCCCGTCATCATCCGGTCGGGGGAGGGTCATCACCGTGCTACGTCTGCGATCCGCGCTCGTCGCACCTGGCGTTCTCGTGCTGCTCGCCCTGACGGCCGGGACCGTCCTGGGCGCATCGCCCGCGGCGATCTGGCACATGGACGAAAGCTCCGGGACGACCATGCATGACGGGTCCGGCCACGGTCACGACGGCTCAATGAAGAACATCAAGCTCGGGGTGGCGGGCTCGAGCGGGAAGGGCTACGGGTTCAACGGCAAGTCGTCGGTCATCGTCGTCCCGGACGCCCCCGACCTCGACGCGGGCACGGCCGACATGGTGGTCACCGTCCACGTCGCCTTCAGTGATGCGCCCGACGAGGACTACGACCTCATCCGGAAGGGCCTGACATCCACCAAGGGCGGGGACTGGAAGATCGAGATCGTCAACGTCGATGGGAAGTCGCTCGCCCGGTGCCACCTCAAAGGATCGAGCGGCTCCTGGCAGAAGACGACCGGCCCGGATCTCGCCGACGGCAGGTACCACACGATCACGTGCGAGAAGCACGCCACCACCGCCGCGATGTCCGTCGACGGGACCGTCTGGAAGAAGACCACCAAGATCGGGACGCTGGCCAACTCCGCCCCCCTGTCGATCGGCGCCAAGGCCGAGGGTGGCGACTGGTACAACGGCTCCATGGACGAGGTCAGCGTCGTCATCGGCTGACCCGCGCCGCCGACAGGCGGGCGTGCCTCAGGCCGACCTCAGGTCATCGGCCAGTACTGCTCGCTGACGATCGCGTCGCTGGCCAGGCCGCGCGCGATGAGGATCTCCTCGACCGACGCGATCATCTCGGGGTTGCCGCAGAGGTAGGCGACGCACGAGGTCGGGTCCAGGCCGTGCGAGGCCCAGACGTCGTCGAGCTGCGCCGCCAGTCGACCGGTCCGGCCCACCCAGCCTTCGTTGGCGGGATCGTCGGGCCGCGAGACGATCGGCTCGTAACGCACGCCGTCCGCCTCGGTCACAAGGCGCTCGAGCCGATCGCGATAGGCCAGCTCGTCGTGACGCGACACGCCATGGACGACGACCGCCCGGGGCGCCGACGTCGTCTGAACCTCGGGCGCGCCCGGCCGAGCGGCTCCGCCGCGCAGGAGTGCGCCGACCATCGACACGAACGGGGCCAGGCCCGTCCCCGTGGCGACGAACAGGTGCGTCCTCGGGTCATCGGGCCGGAGGGTGAACAGGCCCTTGGCCCGGCCGATCCGGAGTCGTGCCCCGGGTCCGAGCCTCCACAGCCGCGGAGTGAACGCGCCGTCGCGCACGAGCCGGATGAGGAACTCGAGCTCCGTCCGGAGACCCGGAGCTGACGAGGTCGAATACGGCCGGAGGAGCGGGCGGCCGTCGACGGCCAGGCCGAGAGCGAAGTACTGGCCCGGCTCGAACGGGCCGACACCGTCGTCGGGATGGATGACGAACCGGGCGACCGTCGGCGTCAGGTCGATCCGTGCGACGAGCGTCGCGTTCGGTTCGAGCGAGGCACGGACGGCGGACCCCATCGGTTGGGCGGCGCCCTCGACCAGGGAGGCCATCGCTGTCAGGCCGCCGACGCCGCCCCGTCCACGGCGTCACGCGCCGCATCCGGGTCTCGATACCAGGTCGCGTCGATCCAGGCGAACTCCGCCCACTCCGGCGGGAGCTGGTCCGCGCGGAAGATCGCCTGGTTCGGACAGGCGGTCTCGCATGAGCCGCAGTCGATGCAGCCGTCGGGGTCGATGTAGAACTTGCGGTCGGACGAGGGGTCGGACGAGATGCAGTCGACCGGACAGACGGCGACGCACGACTGGTCGCTCCGATCGATGCACGGCTCGGCGATGACGTAGGCCATGGTCGGGTCCTCTAGGTGGTGTGGCCGGCCGCGCGGCTGGCGTCGTTCGCCATCACGCGGCCTGATCACACCGTGGGACCCGCCGATGTGACCGTCGTGTGGGGCGGATGTGAGTTCGCCCATCCCGCCCGACCGCGGAGCCGGGCAGGTCGGCCTGCCCAGGTCAGCCGGGGCTGGTCGGCGCCGTCGCCGCCGGGGCATCGACCGCGGGAAGCGTCACGACGAAGCGAGCCCCCCCGCCCGGGGCGTCGTCGACCCCGATGGTGCCTTCGTGCGCGGAGGCGATTCTCCGGGCGATCGCCAGCCCGAGACCGGTGCCCCCGGCGCGGTCGCGGGCGACCCCCGGCAGGCGGGAGAACGGCTCGAAGATCCGTTCGCGGTCGGCGCGGGCGATCCCCGGTCCTTCGTCCGTCACGGTCAGGGCGACCGACCGGCCCATGGGTCGGACCTCGACGCTGACCGCGGACCCCGGTGGCGAGTGGTCGAAGCCATTGTCCAGCAGGATGAGCAGGAGCTGGGTCAGACGATCGCGGTCGCCGGACACGTAGGTGGCGCCGTCCGCCGTCGGACCGGCGACTCGCACCCCGACCCCGCGCTCCGCCGCAAGCGCCTCCGCCTGACGCACGGTGTCGCTCGCGACGACGGCCAGGTCGATCCGATGGCGATCGAGGACGAGCCCGGAGGCATCGGCCGAGGCCAGCTGGAGCAGGTCGGCGATCAGGTGAGAGAGCCGGTCCGACTCGTCCACGATGTCGGTGACGAGAGGGCGGCCGTCGTCCGCCACGAGGGCCTCGCGTTGGAGGACCTCGGCGTTCGCCCGGATCAGCGCGGTCGGCGTTCGCAGCTCGTGCGACGCGTCGGCGACGAACCGGCGCTGCGCATCGAAGGACTGACGGATCGGGATCAGCGCGTCGCCCGTGACCAGGAGGGTCACGAGGGCTGCGCCGAGCAATCCGATGACCGCGACCAACCCGATCGCCGCTACCAGGCTGCGCGACTGGGCGTCGTGGAGGGTCAGCACGAACCCTCCCTGGACGTACCCGGCGGGCGGGCCCCCGCTCGAACCCTCGATTGGCACGGTCAGCAACCGAAGGTCGATTCCCGCCGGATCGACCGTCCGCAGATCCTGGCCGGAGCCGGACGCTGCCGCCACAGCTGCGGCGTCCGGGAGACCGGTCAACGTCACGTGCGACGGGTTCGCAAGGAGCTTTCCGTGTCCGTCGAGATACAGAAGGAAGGTGTCCGCCGAGGCCGGGGCGGTGTCGTCGACGTCGGATTCATCCTGTGCCTGGGGCAACTCGCCGTGCAGCGCGGCAACCGCTCCGTCGACGCTCGCGGCGAGGGCGCGGTCCACGTCAGCGTCGAGCGCGCGGAGGCCCACGAACGCCGTGGCCGCGCCGATCCCGACGACGAGCAGTGCGATGAGCCCGAGGGTGACCGCGATCAGCCGTCGGCGCGTCGTCCGGAGCAACCGGGCGGTCGGGTCGGTCATCCGGACCCGGTCAGGCCTCGGCCCGGAGCATGTAGCCGACGCCGCGGACCGTACGCAACCGGTCGGCCCGGCCGAGCTCCGCGAGCTTGCGCCGGAGGTAGTGGACGTACAGGTCGACCACGTTCGAATAGACGTCGGGCTCCGCTCCCCAGACCGCGTCGAGGATCTGCTGCCTGGTCAGGACCTGGCCGACGTGACGGATGAGGTATCCGAGCAGGGCGAACTCGCGCGCCGACAGGTCCACGGTCCGGTCCCCGACCTGGGCGACGTGGCGAAGCTCGTCGATCGACAGGTCGCCGGCCTGCAGACGGTGGACCGGAGCGACCGCCGAGCGGCGTCCGAGTGCCCGGATCCGCGCGATCAGCTCGGCGAAGGCGAACGGCTTCGGGAGATAGTCGTCGGCCCCGGCATCGAGTCCGCCGACGCGGTCACCGACGGTCCCCAGCGCCGTCAGCATCAGGACCGGCGTGACAAGGCCCTTGCCGCGCAGCAGCCGGAGGAGGGTCACGCCGTCCACATCCGGGAGCATCCGGTCGAGGACGATGACGTCATACGGCCCACGCTGGGCCAGCGCGGCACCCGTCAGACCGTCCGGGGCGACGTCCACGACATGGCGCTCCGCGGTCAGGACGCGCTTGATCAGCGCGGCCATCTTGGCTTCGTCCTCGATCACCAGGATCTGCATCGCTCGGCATCCTACGGGCGGGTGGCTCGCGCGTCGAGAGACGAACGGCCTGTCTTTGAACCTTCTCATCGGGACCACACGGCGGTCCCATCGCCCGGACGGATGCTGCATCCATCACCCCTCCCTTCCTTGAGGTCGTCGCCATGCTTCACAAGACCGCGCTGTTCATCGCTTCGCTCGCGGCCTCCCTGACCCTCGCCATCGCGCTCGCGGCGGCTGGCTTCGCGCCTGGCCCAACGACCGCGCCGGCAGCCGCGACCGCCCCGACCGTCGCCGCCGACGCCACGGCGACGCCACAGGTCCAGGTCGACAAGGTCTATGTCGCGGCTCCGCCGCCGCAGCAGACGGTGACAGTCCATAAGGTCGTCAAGGGCGCGGGCGGCGAGTCCGAAGGCGCCGAGGGCGGCGACTGATGTCGGACATCCGAAGCGGCCGACCGCCGCGCGAGGCCCCAGGCGACCCGGCCGCCCGTATCGAACGACCAGAGCCGCTCGAAGGAGCCGTGCAGGTGACGGCCCGCCCCGCCCGACCCGCACCCGTACCCAAGGCACGACCAGACGCCCGACCACTCCGGATCGCGTTCGGTATGGGCGCGGTCGCCGCGGCCAGCGCACTCGTCACGGCGCTCGCCTCGCCGCCCTGGGCCGGAGTCGCGCCGGCCGAGGCCCAGGTCACGGTCACCCTGCCGGCGGACCCTGTCCCGTCGGTGCGCCATGTCACCCAGTACGTCCAACTCAAGCCCGGCCAGACGGCCCCTCCGAACACGGTCGTCAAGCAGGCGCCGGCGCCAAAGCCGCGCGTGGTCGTGGTCACGACCCGCCAGTCGGGAGCCAAGCCATGAGCATCGCGTTCGTCGTCACCGCGCCGGAGCCGGTCGCTCTGGCGTCGATCACTCCCCTGCCGGCCGCGCTCGGCCGGACCGACGGCGTCGAGCCGCCGCTCGCATCGGCCGTGTCCGGCCTGATGGGCGGACGGGTCGGTGTCTACCTCCGGCCGACCGACGGGGGCATGGCCGCGATGGCTGACGCTCGTCGGGCATCGCGCTCGACCCTTCGTCGCCTCGGCGTGTGGGCCGACCGCCTGACCCGGTTCACGACCACGTCCGACCTCGCCCGACTCAACGACGCGCCGACCGCACGCGTCGCGGTCGGGCCGACGCTGGCGGCAGCGCTCGACTGGGCCCGGATGGCCGAGGGCTTGAGCGACGGCATCGTCAACGTGGCGATGCTCGACGCTCGACTCGCCGCCGAGCAGGTCGAGGGAGCACCGACGAACATCCCTGGGATCGACCGGAGCTGGTCGATGGACCGTGGCCCTCGCGAGACCCATGTCCGGCGATCGGTCGGTCTCAGGCTGGATCTCGACGGCGTAGCCAAGGGCTGGCTGGCCGATCGAGCGCTCGAACGACTCGACCCGTTCCCGGCCGCGATCGTCGACGCCGATGGCGATGTCGCGATCCGGCTGGGCCGCGGACAGCGCTGGAGGGTCGGGATCGCCGACCCACGCTCGATCGGAGAGAACCTCCTCGAGCTCGACCTCATCGGCTCGGACCGCCACGGCGGGCGGAGGTTCGGTCTGGCCACCTCGGGCACGAGCGTCCACCGCTGGGTCCATGACGGCCGGGTGTCCCACCACCTGATCGACCCGAGGACCGGGATGCCGGCCCGGACCGACATCGTCCAGGCGACCGTCCTGGCGCGGTCCGCGCGCGAGGCCGAGGCGTTGGCCAAGACGGCCGTGATCCTGGGCTCGGGCGCCGCGCTCAACGTCCTGGACCGCCCCGGCGTCGACGGAGCGATCCTCCTGACGGACGGCGATGAGATCCTCCTCACCCCGTCAACCATGCGTTGGCTGGCATGAAGTTCCACGGACTCGATCCGCGGACGCGGTTCGTCCGCTGGGGCCTGTTCGCGATCGCGGTCGGCATCGTCGTCGGAGCGACCGCGCCGACGGCGGTCCGCTCGCTGGCGACAGCCTGGGATGCGAATCGGTCCAGCCTTCCGTGGCTGGTGGAGCGACTCGCCGGCTTTCTCGCGTACTTCGCGGTCGCCGGCTCGGTCATCTACGGGCTCCTGCTGTCGACCAAGATCCTCGATGCGATCGCCCATCGACCGATCACCTTCAACCTCCACCAGGATCTCGCGTCGATCGGGCTCGGACTGGCCGGCGTCCACGGGGCCCTGCTGGCGCTCGACAAGACGGTGCCGTTCAGCCTCCCGCAGATCGCCGTTCCCGGGCTGTCGCCGCACTCGCCGGTGGCCGTCGCGGCGGGCCAGCTCGCGTTCTACCTGATGGCGATCGTGATCGCCAGCTTCTACGCCCGCCGGACGATCGGACAGCGCGCCTGGCGGCTCCTCCACTACCTGACGTTCCTGGCCTTCGTCGGCGCGACCGCGCACGGACTCGGTGCCGGGACGGACAGCGGGAGCGCCTGGGCGTGGTGGATCTACGTCGGCGCGACGGTGGCCGTCGCCTTCCTGTTCAGCTATCGGATCGCGATGTCGGTCGGTGCGCGCGGCGCTCGGCGGGCGGCCACGGCTCCCGGGATGGCTCCGGCTCCCCGCTCGGAGCCGCTCCCCCGGCCGACTCCCCTGCCTCGGGCGTCAGCTCCGACGCGCCCGCAGGTAGGCCTCGAATGAGGCGGGCGTTCGGACGCCGTGGTCCAGGACGGCTTCGTAGATGTCGAAGCTGCGGACCTCCGATCCGTATCCGGGTCTGTCCTTCCAGACGTCCTTGATCCGGAGGATCGCGACGCGGGACTCGGACGTGAGGCGGGGCGGGAGCGACACGATGTGCTCGAGGTCGAACTGGGTCGTGCCGTCGAGCAGGAACCACAGGTCGAGGTTCCACGGCGGCGCCGTCTCGGTCCGGTAGTCGATCGCCCAGTACAGGCCGTCCGAGTACGCCGGATCGGTGTTCCAGCGGCCGGTGTCGTTGCGGAACCGGAGCCGCTGGACGTTCGGGTGCGAGGCGAGCGAGCCGCCGACCGCGAACACCCCGGCGACGTCGAGCAACGGGCACAGCACGGTCACGTCGATGTCGCGCCGGACCATCAGCCCGAGCACCGAGCTGCCGGTACGGACCGGTCGACCGACGACGCCGAGCTTGGCCATGAGATCTAGGTCCGCGAGGACGTCGGCAGCCTCGGCCTGGAGGGCGACCTGCGCGGCGAGGAGGGCCGAGTCGTCCGACGGGACGGCCGCGGTCACCGGGGGATGCGCCGTGACCGGCGGACTAGGGCTTGCGCTCGAGGATCGGGCGGGCGACGTCAGGCTTGTCGACCACGAACGTGAACATCGCCCGATCGCCCCAGCGACCGAGGAACAGGTGGCCCTGGATGTTGACGCCGGCATCGGCCAGCTCGCGCGCGACGGCGGCCATCCCGCCGGGTCGATCGCCGACCTCGGCGAGGATCGCCTCGCCCTCGACGTAGATATAGCCGCCTTCGTCGAGGATCGACTTCGTCGTGTCGTCGTCGGCGGTGGTCATGATCACGTGCCCGGAGTCGCCGATGCTCCCCCCGCCGATCGCCCGCAGGTCGACGTCTCGCGCCGCGAGCGCCTCGGCGAGGATGGCCAGGGCTCCCGGCTGGTTCTTGAGCTGGACGACGAACTGCCTGGCCATGCGGACCCTCCGGGCGTGCCGCGGGCTTCAGCGGCGGTCACCCGATTCTAGCCGCGCGGGGCCCCCGTGGTGGCTGTGGTACGTTCCCGAACGATGGCCGGGACGGCGCCCGGCTCCCCACCGGAGGACCTGTGACCTCGCCGACCGCCGCGCCCGCGCCCACTCCGCCCGGGTTCCCGGCACCGATCCGGGCCACCCTGGCCGACCTGCCGCCCGCCGCGGCCGAGGCCATCCGGTCCGCCAGGGCACTCCCCGAGGACGGCTCGCGGCGCGCCCTCGAGACGGATCGCGGGCGCTTCTCGTCGCTGAGCTGGGGTCCGGCCGACGGGCCGCCCCTCCTCCTCGTCCACGGTGTCCTGTCGTCGGCGCGGAGCTATTGGCGGATCGGGCCGGCGCTCGCCGCGCTGGGGCACCGGGTGGTGGCGATCGACCTGCCCGGGCACGGGCGGACGGGCGGTGGCCAGGACGGCGCCGGGTTCCGATTCGTGGAGACCGCAGCCGACGTCGCGGCGTTCGCACGAGCTGGCCTGCCCGATGTGGATCAGCGGGAATGGTCGGTGATCGGCCACAGCTGGGGTGCGATGGTCGCAGCCCACCTCCCGTTGGCGGGCTTCCGCCCGGGACGGACGGTCCTGCTCGATCCACCCGTGATGGATCGAGCCATCCTCGAGGCGATGGTCAACGACCCGGCCGAACGGCCCGACACGGCGCCGGGGAGCGCGCTCGCTACGGTCAAGGCCCAGAACCCGGACTGGATCGAGGGTGAGCAGATCGTCAAGGCCGAGTCACTCACCCAGGTCGTCCCGGCGGCTGCGATCTCGATCCTCCTCGGCAACGGCGACTGGGACGCGGGTCTGGCGGCCCTGACCGACCCGACCATCCCTGCTGTGCCGACCTGGATCGTCCGCGGCGAGGACGCTGCCGGCAGCCTGTGTCCCGCCGGATGGTTGCCCCGGCTGGGCGAGGCGATCGGGATGGATCGCGTCCTGACGATCGCCGGTGGGCCGCACTCACCGCAGCGGACCCACGTCGAGGCGACGGCCGTCGCGATGCTGCGCGCGCTCACGGGTCGCTGAGCGTCGGAGCGGCCTCGCGCTACCCGCGCTCAGCGGCCCGGCGGAGTTCGATCGCGTCGCGATAGGCAGCGGCGTACCGAGGTGCGGCGCCCGTCTCCCAGGCGTGGTCGAGGGCCATGCCGCGCTGGATGACCTCACCCCAGCGGGCCGTGGAGCCGTCGCGGCCCCGCACGGCGAACGCCCGCTCGCACGCCGCCACGAGGTCGTCCGGCGCTGCGTCGTCGAAGACGAAGCCGTTGCCCACACCAGGCTCCTGGATCTCGTCGGTGACCGTGTCTCCCAGACCGCCCGTCCTCCGGACGAGCGGCGGCGTCCCGTACCGAAGCGCGATCATCTGG
The DNA here is from genome assembly GCA_017881905.1 of Chloroflexota bacterium. Lineage (GTDB taxonomy): Bacteria > Chloroflexota > Limnocylindria > Limnocylindrales > CSP1-4 > Chersky-267. Next base: position 30,204 of record JADGQI010000090.1, on the reverse strand, counting down.
CCCTGTCCGCACGGCTCGAAGCGCGACGGCATCAGGAACAGATCCGACCCGGCGTAGATCCGTCGCGCGTTCGCGCGGTCGAACCGTTCGACGAGCGCGATCGCGTCGGGGCGGGCGGCGGCCAGAGCCCGGAAGGGGTCGGCCAGCCGGGCGTCGCCGCTGCCCTGGACGATGATCCGGGCACCGAGACCGACCAGACGCGGAGCCGCTGCGGCGAGGAGGTCGAAGCCCTTCTGCGGGTCCAGCCGGCCGATCATCCCCAGGACCGGGCCGGGATCCTCGGGATCCATCCCGTGGCGGCGGAGCAGATCCGCGCGACAGACGGCCTTGCCGCGCAGGTCGGTCGCGTCGTACCGGGCGGCGAGATCCGCGTCCGATGACGGGTCCCACAGGGCGGTGTCGAGCCCGTTGAGGATGCCGAAGTAACGCGGACCCCCGGTCCGAGTGAGCTCCATCGACTTGGACGCGAGCGTCTCGTCCAGACCCATCCCGTATCCGGGCGTCAGCGACTCGGCCGCGTACCCGGGGCTGACGGTGTTGGCCACCTCGGCTCGCACGATGCCGGCCCATAGCAGGTCGATGCCCGCGGCGTCGGGCGTGACGACGGTGTCACCGGGGATCAATCCGAGCTGGCCGAGCCGGTCCCGCGGCACCCAGCCGTGATAGGCCAGGTTGTGGATGGTCATGACGACGGCGGCCGGTCCGAGGATCGGATCGTCGGCGTAGAAACGGTCGCGGAGCAGGACGGCGGGCCCGGCGTGCCAGTCGTGCAGGTGGAGGATGTCGATCGGCCGGCCATCCGCGCGGAGCGTCTCGAGCGCGGCTCGGCAGAACAGCCCGAACCGCCAGGCGTTGTCGGAGAAGTCCCCACCGCTCGGCTCGCCGTAGTAGCCGGCCCGATCGAAGGCCGGCGGATGGTCGATCAGGCGCAGGCGATACCCGTGGCTGACGATGTCGACGACGGTCACCTCCGTGCTGCCGGTCGGCGAGAGCGGGTCGGGCACGCGCACCCGGTGGCGCGGGTGCTGACCATCCGGCAGGGTCATCGCCCGATAGCGCGGGAGGAACACGTCGACCGGGGCCTCGGGCCCGGCCGGGATCCGCCCGAGGGCGCGGGCGAGGGCATCGACGACGTCACCCAGACCGCCCGTCTTGGCCCACGGCTCACACTCGGCGGCGATGAAGGCGACACGCATCGCCAGCATGGTACCGGGCGGCGACCGGACCGACGGCGCCCTCGGGCTCGCGCGGCCGGTATGATGCGGGCCGATGGAATCGCAGATCGCCGTCCCGACCCTGCCCGGCGTCCCGTTCCGCGTCCCTCCCCAGCTCGAAGGCCTGCGTCGACTCGCCTACAACCTGTGGTGGACGTGGCATCCGAGCACGCGAGCCCTGTTCAGTCGCCTCGATGGGGCCGCCTGGGCGCGCTACCGCAGCCCCATCCCACTCCTCGAGGGGCCCGTCCGCTGGGCGGAGGTCCTCGAGGATCCCGACCTCCTCGCGGAGTTCCAGGGCGTCCTGCGTCAGTTCGACTCGTACATGGCCAACGGCAGCGACCATTGGTTCCGCCGCAAGTACGCCCACGCGCTCGAGGGCCCGATCGCCTACTTCTGCGCGGAGTACGGCTTCCACGAGTCGCTCGGGATCTACTCGGGCGGGCTGGGGGTGCTCGCCGGCGACCACATGAAGTCCGCCAGCGACATGGCGCTGCCGCTCGTGGGCGTCGGCCTCCTTTACCGCAAGGGCTACTTCCGCCAGACGATCGACGCCGACGGCCACCAGGAGCACGCCTACCCCGACTACGACCTGAATCGGCTGCCCCTCCTGCGGGCCGCCGACCCGAACGGCGACCACCTCCACGTCACCGTTCCGCTGCCCGGCCGCGACGTCCACGTCGCGGTATGGGTCGCGCAGGTCGGTCGCGTCCCGGTCCTGCTCCTGGACACGGACGTCGCGGAAAATGCCGACGCCGACCGCCCGATCACCAACATCCTGTACGTCCGCGGCCGCGAGATGCGCCTCCACCAGGAGCTCATCCTGGGTGTCGGCGGCGTCCGCGCGATCCGTGCCCTGGGCCTCGCCCCGGCCGTCTGGCACCTCAATGAGGGCCACTCCGCCTTCCTGCTCGCCGAACGCGCTCGCGAGATGGTCGCCGACGGCGAGACCCTCGCAAACGCCCTGGCGAGCGTCAAGCGCACCAGCGTCTTCACGATCCACACGCCCGTCTCGGCCGGCAATGAGCGGTTCGACGCGAGCCTGGTCCGACGGATCGCTGGTCCCCTGCTGGACGGCGACGAGCGGCCGGATACCGGCGGCGTGCCGGTCGACCGGATCCTCGAGCTCGGCCAGGCCGTGGACGGCGACACGACCGTCTTCGACATGACGGCGTTCTCGCTTCGTCAGTCGGCCGGTGCCAACGCGGTCAGCCAGCTCCACGCCGTGACGGCCAACGCCACCTGGGGCGGGGTCCTGGATCGCCCGATCCTGGGGATCACCAACGGGGTCCACGGGCCGACCTGGGTCGGGCGAGCCATGGCCGAGCTGTACCGGCGCTACCTCGAGGCGGACCTGGAGGACCTCGACCCGCAGACGGAACGGCGGCGGTTCTGGGAGCGCATGTCGCGGATCCCGGATGGCGACCTGTGGCGAGCCCATCAGCGCCAGAAGCTGGAGCTGGCGATCTTCGCCCGCGGACGCCTGCGCAACCAGTTCGCACGGCACGGCGAGTCGCCGTCCGTCCTCGACGAGGTCGAGACCGCGCTCGACCCCGACATCCTGACGATCGGGTTCGCCCGTCGGTTCGCGACGTACAAGCGGGCGGCGCTGTTGTTCAGCGACATGGACCGCCTGTCGCGGCTGCTGTGGGACAAGGACCGTCCGATCCAGGTCGTGTTCGCCGGCAAGGCCCACCCCGCGGACCGGCCGGGCCAGCGGGTCATCCAGGAGATCTTCACCCGCTCGCGCTCAGCCGAGCTGCGCGGTCGCGTGTTCATCCTCGAGGACTACGACATGCGGATCGCGCGCTTCCTGGTCCACGGCGTCGACGTCTGGTTGAACAACCCGCGCCGGCCGCTCGAGGCCAGTGGGACGTCCGGGATGAAGGCGGCCCAGAACGGCGTGGTCAACGCGTCGGTCCTCGACGGCTGGTGGGACGAGGGTTGGACCGGGGACAACGGCTGGGCCATCGGCGGTCGCGAGCAGGATCCGGACGAGGGCGCCCAGGACTGGGCCGACGCGCAGGACCTCTACCGGATCGTCGAGCAGGAGATCCTGCCGCGGTACTACAAGCGTGATGGGAGCGGCGTCCCGCGCGGCTGGACCGAGCTGATGCGGAACGCCATCGCCAGCGCGATCTGGCGGTTCTCGACGACCCGGATGCTCCACGAGTACACCGAGCAGCTGTACCTGCCGGCGGCGGGTCTGTCGGTCGCCCCGGAGCGCGGACCCAAGGCCCGCGAGCCCATCGTCAACGAGGCGGGCTGAGCCCGATCAGTCGTCCACGAGGACGAGGCCGCTCTGCGGCGGCAGGGCGAGCGTCTCGTCCGACCAGCTCCCGCTCGCGAGCCCGGGAAGCTCGATCGGGCGATACGTCCGGCCGTCCTCGCGCGGGACCGCGAGCTCGGTCGTGGTCGACCCCGCGTTGAGCGCGACGATCGCCCGCCGTCCCTCGGCGTCGCGCCGGTAGGCCACGGCCTGTCCGGCGGCTCCGAGGATCGCGACCGAACCGCGGCGCAGCGCGACGTGACCGTGACGCGCAGCGAAGGCCGCCTGGACGAACGCGCGGACACCGCGATCGCCCGCGGCCGGGTCGACCGGGAACGCCCGTCGGCAGTCGGGATCGTGGTCCCCCTCCATCGCGATCTCGTCGCCGTAGTACGTGCACGGCGCGCCGGGCAGGGTCGCCTGGAGGAGCATCGCGAGCCGAAGCGACGCGCGGTCGCCTCCGAGCACCGTCACCGCTCGCGGGGAGTCGTGACTGCCGATCAGGTTGAGCTGGGCCGCTACCACGGCCGGGTCGTAGTTGGTCATCAGCGCGTCGAGCCGGCTCGCGAACGCGGGGCCATCGAGCCGGTGGATCATCCGCCGGTAAGGCTCGTGGCGCTGGATCACGTCGTCGTTGAGGTGCCAATCCCAGACGAAGCCGAGGATGGCCGTCCCGAGCGGATAGTTCATCAGGGCATCGAACCGGTCGCCCTCGAGCCAGGCCGGCGCCTCCTCCCAGATCTCGCCGACCAGATACGCGTCCGGGTTGATGGCGCGACAGCGTCGCCGGAACTCCTGCCAGAACGCCCTGTCGTCGATCTCGTCGGGCACGTCGAGTCGCCAGCCGTCGATCCCGAACCGAAGCCAGTGCTCGCCGACCGACAGGAGGTATTCGCGCGCCGCGGGATGATCGGTGTTGATCTTGGGAAGCGCCGGCAGCCCCCACCACGCCCGGTAGCCGAGAGTGTGTTCCGTACCGGGACTGCTGCCTTCCGGGTAGGCGTTCAGCCGCTCGCCGCCGCTGCGGACGGCCGGGTCGAGGTAGAACCAGTCGACGTACGGTGAGTCGGCGCCGTTCTCCAGGACGTGGTCGAACGCCCAGAACCCGCGGCCACAGTGATTGAACACCCCGTCGAGGACGACCCGCATCCCACGTTCGTGGGCACGGTCGAGCAGCTCGCGCAGGGCCGCGTCGCCGCCGAGGATCGGGTCGACCGTCAGGTAGTCGTAGGCGTGATAGCGATGGTTCGCCGCCGACGTGAAGATCGGCGTGAGGTACAGCGCGGTCATCCCGAGGTCCGCCAGCTCGGGCAGCCGTTCGGCGATGCCGTAGAGGTCGCCGCCCTTGAAGCCATGGAACGACGGCGGCGCATCCCACGGCTCGTATGGTCCGACCGGCGCCAGTCTGGCACTGCGCGCGAACCGGTCCGGGAAGATCTGGTAGAAGACGGCGTCGCGGACCCAGTCCGGGGTGTCGATCGGCATGAAGCTCCTGTCGGTGGTCGGTCGGTCCGTGCGGACGATACCCGCTCGAGCCACGACGTGGTGGGGCGGACACGTATCCTTCCCGGGTGACCGCGCCATCCGCCAGGATCTCGCTCGCGCTCGTCCTCCACAACCATCAGCCGGTCGGCAACTTCGGCTGGGTGATCGCCGAGTCCTATGACAAGGCGTACCTGCCGATGGTCGAGGCCCTCGAGCGCCATCCATCGATCCTCATGGGCTTGCACTACAGCGGCCCGCTGCTCGACTGGCTCCGCACCGAGCGGCCCGAGTTCCTCGACCGCCTGCGCGCGCTCGTGGGCCGCGGCCAGGTCGAGCTGCTCGGCGGGGGCTACTACGAGCCGGTCCTGGCGTCCCTTCCGGAGCGCGACCGGATCGGCCAGCTCGAGCGGATGTCGACCGAGATCGAGCGGATCGGCGGCCGGCGGCCGGCCGGGGCCTGGTTGGCCGAGCGGGTCTGGGAACCGGACCTCCCGACCTCGATCGTCGACGCCGGCTACGGCTGGACGATCCTCGACGACACCCACTTCCGGGCGGCCGCGCTCGACGACGACCAGCTGTGGGGCCCGTACATCACCGAGGATCAGGGACGCCTGCTGGCCGTATTCGGGTCCGACAAACGGCTCCGCTACGGGATCCCATTCGGTGTCGTCGACGATGTGATCGGGCACCTCGTCGCCGGAGCGAGCTCCGAAGGTGCGCGACTCGGGTTCATGGGTGACGACGGCGAGAAGTTCGGGGCATGGCCCGATACGTTCGAACACTGCTGGGGCGCCGGCCGCTGGGTCGACCGGTTCTTCGACGGGATCGAGGCCGCTTCCGGGACGATCGTCACCGTGACTCCCACCGACTGGCTCGAGCGTCACCCGCCGATCGGCCGGATCTACCTGCCGACGTCGTCCTACTTCGAGATGGGCGAGTGGGCACTGCCGGCCGACCAGGTCCTGGCGTTCGAGGCCGCGGCGAAGGCCGCCGAGGCGGACCGGGAACCGTGGGCACGCTGGCTGCGGGGCGGGTTCTGGCGCAACTTCCAGGTCAAATACCGGGAGATCAACGACCTCCACAAGCAGATGCTCAGAGTCTCGGAGAAGACCAGGGCGATGCCGGACGGCCTGGTACGGGCGCGCGCGCTGGACCATCTGTACCAGGGCCAGTCGAACGATTGCTACTGGCACGGGGTGTTCGGCGGGATCTACATCTCGCATATGCGCCTGGCGACCCACGAGCACCTCATCGCCGCGGAGGACCTGGCCGACTCGGCCTCCCGCGAAGCCGGCGCCGCGCCGGACGGGATCGTCCGGGCCGACACGGACCTCGACGGGGTCGATGAGGTCCTGGTCACGCTCCCGGGACAGGTCGCCGTAATCGACCCGGCAGGGGGCGGCGGCCTCGGGACCTGGGACATCCGGGCCGTGCGCCACGCCCTGACCGCCGTCATGCGCCGTCGTCCGGAGGCGTATCACGAGCGCCTCATCGCCGCCGAGGCAGCCGGTGGCCTCGATCCGGGATCCGTCCCAGGCGAGGCGAGCCAGGGCGACCGGGCCGATGGGCGACCGGAAGGGATCCACGATGCGGCGATCGCCACCATCCACGACATCGTTCGCAGCCGCGAGCCCGGCCTCGCCGCCCGGCTAAGGTACGACGCCTACGAACGACGATCCGGGCTCGTCCACCTGCTGGCCCCCGGCACGACCGCGGACGCCTTCGCGGACGGCGCGGCGGCGGAGCTCGGGGATGCGGTCGACGGGGCCTATGAGGTCGGGTCGCTCGGCCCCGATGCGGTGGAGCTGAGCCGCGACGTGCTCCTGGGTGACTCCGGCGCCGTCAGGGTGCTGAAACGGTTCCGCTTCGGCGCCGATCGAGCCCGACCCACCACCGAGCTGACCGTCACGGTGACGAACCTGTCGGACGGACCGGTCCGCTTCGACCTCGCGGTCGAGTGGGCCCTGACCATGCTCGGCGGGGGTGGGAACCCTGCGGCCTACTATCGGATCGGCGATGAGGCGTTCAGCCACGACTCGAGCGGGGACCGTCGCGACCTCGACACGATCGTCAGCGGGAACACGTTCGTCGGGGTCGAGCTCGCGTCGAGCGCCGAGCCCGCGGCGCGGACGTGGTGGTCGCCGATCGAGACGATCTCGAACTCCGAGTTCGGCTTCGAGCGGGTCTACCAGGGCAGCGCGCTGGTGTTCGTGTGGCCGGTCGAGCTCGCGTCCGGCGCGAGCCGGACGGTCGTCATCCGGAATGTGGTGACCACGGCCGTCGACCGCAGGGAGGGCGAGGCGGCCACCGAACGAGGCGCCTGAGCTGGCCGGTCATGCCGGGTGGTCGCCGGCAAGCGGTCGGTCGCGATGCGCCGGGAATGCATCAGCCCGTGACCTGCGCGCCACGGGCTGATGAGGGAGCAGCGAGGATGGGTCGGCAGATCGCCGACCAGGCGCTACACCTAGCGGGTCTCGATGCCCACCGGGTACGGCTGCGAGCGGTCGTCGCCGAAGTCGTCGCGCGAGTCGACGCCGAGGCGGAGCGCGGCGACGTCCAGAAGTGCGAGGATGACGACTGGGATGACGATGAACATGATCGCCATGGCGGACTCCCGGCGGTTGCTATAGTTGACTAGGCCAAGATACTAGTTGGACTATCAGACTATGTCAAGTGAACCAGACGTCCTGGGTCAGGACCACAGCCATAGCTCCGGGCCAATCTCGAGCACCGCCGACGACCTCGATGTCGAGCGCGATTCCGACGTTCCCATCTCGACCCAGATCTATTGGCAGATCGCCTATCAGATCGACTCCGGACGGCTCCTCGGCGGGGCGCGCCTCGCTCCGGTCCGCGAGCTCGGTGCCGCCTTGCGGGTCAATCCGAACACCATCAGGGCCGTGTACAAGCGCCTGGCCGATGCGGGATACGTGACCAGCCGCCACGGGGCGGGGACCCACGTCGCGGATCGCCCGCCGCAGCGCCGCGGGGCGGAGGCGCTGGCCGGGATCGTGGCCGAGATGCTCCGACGCGGTGCCGTCGCCGGCTTCACGCCGGATGAGGTCGCATCGGCCACGTTCGCGGCCGCGACCGAGCGCAAGCGGCCGGGACCGCTCGTCCGGGTGCTGTTCGCGGAGTGCACCAAGGCCGACGCGTGCTACGACGCAGACCGGATCGCGGAGGCCTTCCCCGGGGCGATCGAGGCGGAGGGCACCCTCCTCGAGGACATCTCGGACCGCCTCGAGCGGTTCCATTACGACCTGATCGCCACGACGACATTCCATGCCGACGAGGCCCAGGCGTACGCCGCCGGGCGGGTCCCGGTCGTGGCGATGCTCGTGGGGCCCGGCTACATGGAGCTGGTCCACGAGATCGCGGCGCTGCCGTCCGGAGCCAAGGTCGGGCTGGTGTGCGCATCCTCGACGGGGACGTCCAACATCGCCGAGACGCTCCGTCTGTCGGGGACCAGTGGGGTCGCCATCGTATCGGCGACCATCGACGACGCCGAGTCGATCAAGAAGGTCGACGCGGCGGCCGACCTGATCCTCCTCTCCCGCGAGGCTCTCGCCCTCGGGCTCGCGGAGCGGTTCACCCACCCTGACCGTGTCCGCGAATGGCTGTACGAATTCGACCCGTCAGGGGTCGAGCTCCTCCGCCGGGCGATCGAGCACGTCGTGGCGGATCGGACGCTCGCCGGCGCCGGATCCAGCGCCACGGGCTGAACGTGGCCGGCAGGCGGTCTACGGCTGAGGACTTCCGGCTCGCCCGGCTCGCCCGGACGCGCTACCGCCTGGCCGACCTCACCCTCGCTGCCGACCTCGCGACCGCGAGGACGATCGCCGCCAGGGTCAACGACGGGCGCGCGGCGGCCGGCGCGCACGTCGGAGCCGGGACCGAGGCCGCCGAGGCATCGTTGACCGCGGGCCAGCTCCACGCGGCGGGCCTCCTCGTGACGATCCTCGGCCGGCTCATCGACCGATACCGCGCGGAAGCGGATCCGTCCGCGCTCGTCGCCGCCGACGCATGGCTGCGAGAACGGCTGGGTAACGCGCCCCTGACCTCGGCCGTGCGCGCCTTCAGTGTCGAGTTCCCGTCACGACTGACCGTCCCCGAGACACCCGACCCACCGACGGCCGTGGCTCAGCTCCTGCTCCTGGCCAGCCTCGATGAGAACGACGCGGTCGACCCGTTCCGCGAGCTGGTCGACCTGCGCGCCGTCCGCGACGGCACGTCGCTCGGGGTCGTCGCCGACGAGCTGGAGAGCTTCTTCGGCGGTCGGCCCGGGTTCGGGCCGGAGGGTCGGTCGCTAGTCGAGCTCCTCCGTGAGCCGGCCGCCGCTGCCCCGGGCTCGCTCGCCGATCAGCTGCGTTGGATCCGGGCGAACTGGGCGGGGCTGTTCGACGGCGTGCTCGACGATCTTCTCGACAAGCTGCTGGTCGCGCTCGACGTCCTGGCCGAGGAGCGTCAGGCGGCCGACCGGGCGTGGTTCGCGACCCACGATCCCGGGGCCGGCGGTCCGTCCGAGGTCTACCACTACGAACTCGGCGAGGAGGAGCGGTTCAGCGAGGACCGCGACTGGATGCCCCGCCTGGTCCTGATCGCCAAGAGCACCTACGTCTGGCTCGACCAGCTGTCGCGGCGGTACGGGCGCGACATCCGGACCCTGGACGCGGTCCCGGATGAGGAGCTCGACACGATGGCGATCCGGGGGATCACCGGGCTGTGGCTGATCGGCCTGTGGGAGCGGTCGAGCGCCTCGGAGCGGATCAAGCGGATGCGCGGCGATCCCGATGCGGTCGCGTCGGCCTACTCGTTGGACGACTACCGGATCGCCGCCGATCTCGGCGGGGCGGCCGCGCTCGACGAGTTGCGCGATCGCGCCGGAGCGCGCGGGATCCGGCTGGCGAGCGACATGGTCCCGAACCACATGGGGATCGACTCGGACTGGGTCATCCAGCATCCGGACCGGTTCCTGTCCCTGCCCTACAGCCCATTCCCGGCGTACTCGTTCAACGGACCGGACCTGTCGGATGACGACCGGGTGGGGATCGTCCTGGAGGACCATTACTACGACTCGACCGATGCGGCGGTCGTGTTCAAGCGCTTCGATCGGCAGACCGGCGACGAGCGCTACGTCTACCACGGCAACGACGGGACGAGCTTCCCGTGGAACGACACCGCCCAGCTCGACTACTCGAAGGCCGCCGTCCGCGAGGCGGTCATCCGGACGATCCTCGAGGTCGCCCGGCAGTTCCCGGTGATCCGCTTCGATGCCGCGATGGTCCTGGCCAGGAAGCACGTCCAACGGCTGTGGTTCCCCGAGCCCGGCCATGGCGGCGCGATCCCGAGCCGGGCCGGCCACGGGCTGACGCGGGCCGAGTTCGACCAGGCCATGCCGCGCGAGTTCTGGCGCGAGGTGGTCGACCGGGTCGCGGCCGAGGTGCCCGGGACGCTGCTGCTCGCCGAGGCGTTCTGGATGCTCGAGGGCTACTTCGTTCGGACGCTCGGCATGCATCGGGTCTACAACAGCGCGTTCATGAACATGCTCCGCGACGAGCTCAACGCCGAGTACCGCCAGGTCATCCGGAACACGCTCGAGTTCGACCCCGCCATCCTCGGCCGCTTCGTCAACTTCATGAGCAACCCGGACGAGCGGACCGCGGTCGACCAGTTCGGCTCGGGCGACAAGTACTTCGGGGTCGCCGCGCTGATGGCGACCATGCCGGGGTTGCCGATGTTCGGGCATGGCCAGGTCGAAGGCTTCACCGAGAAGTACGGGATGGAGTACCGACGGGCCAAACGCGACGAACCGGTCGACGAGGGTCTGCTCACCCACCACGGCCGGACGATCTTCCCGCTCCTCCATCGTCGGGCGGATTTCGCCGGTTCCGACGGCTTCCGTGCGTACGACGTCATCGCCGACGACGGGACGGTCAACGAGAACGTGTTCGCGTATTCGAACGTCGGTCCCGGCGGGAACCGCTCGCTGGTCGTGTATCACAACGCCTATGCCGACGCGCATGGGTGGCTCCGCGAGTCGATGGCCTTCAATGCCCGTGACCCCGACGGAGAGCGCCGACCGCGCAGCGAGTCACTGGTGAGCGCCCTCGGGTTGAGCGGCGACGATGATCGGTTCGTCCTCCTGCGCGATGCGATGTCCGGGCGCGAGGGTCTCCGCTCCTCCGCGCAGATCGCTCGCGACGGCTTCCGCGTCGAGCTCGGAGCCTACGAATGCCGGGTCTACGTCGATCTCGGCGAGCTGCCCGCCGGGCCCCGCCCCGTCCGCCGCCTCGCCGAGCGCATCGGGACCGGAACCGTCCCCTCGATCGACGAGGCCCTGCTGCTGCTGGAGCTCGAGCCAGAGCATGCGGAGATCCGCGAGCAGCTGGCGCGCGCGCTGAGCGGACCGGTCGGCGCCGGGGCCGTCGCGACCCCCGACGATCGTCTTGCCTCCGCCGTCGGCGTCGTCGACGGTTTGGCCTTCGATGCGCTCCGGCTGTGGCCGATCGTCCGCGATGCGCTCGCCGCGGCCGAGCCGGCACCCGACGACGTGGATGTCGCGACCGACGTCGTCCGCGGTCTCGCCCTCGCCGACCCGGCCATCCGCCGGCTCGATGCGGCCGCGGTCGGCCGCTGGTTCATCGAACCATCCTTGCGGGAGGCGCTGCGGGTCAACGTGGCGGACGGGTCCACGTGGTTCGACAAGGCGGCCTTCGGGTCGGTCGTGCGCACGACGGCCGCGTTCGTCGGGGGGAAGCCTGAAGCATCGAGCCGCCCCGGGTTGCCGGCTCGAGCCATCCCGGTTCCGGCGGTCCCGTCGGGGATGACTGTCGCCCGGCTCGTCGACCTGGCCGAGCGCGCGGGATATCGGGTAGACACCGTGGTCGCCAGCCTCGACGAGACCGCCGAGGACACGGCTCCGAGATGACCCGCCTGCGCTGGCTGACCATCGTCCTGCCGATCGTGCTGGTCGGTGCCATCGAGCTGTTGAGCGACACCCTGCTCGACCCGTTCCTGCCGTTCCCAGCCGACACGCTCCTCGTGATGGCCGTGGTCGGGATCACAGCCTGGGTGTTCTCCACGATCGCCTTCCGGCGGATCGACCAGCTCGGTCACGACCTTCGTGTCCGGAACGCGGAGCTCGAGGCACGCGACGCATCGCTTCGCGCTCTCCAGGACACCGGCGTCGCGATCTCGACGCTGACCGACCTCGGACGCATCCTGCGACTCGTGGTCGACACGGCCAGGGAGCTCCTCCGGGCCGATCTCGCGTTCATCCTCACGACGGACCCCGACGGCGTGACGCGGCTCACCGCACGGAGCGGATCCGACGACCTGTTCGCTCCCGGGATCGACCCCGGGGCCGGCTCGGTCCGGCCGGGCGCGGATGCGCTCGGGGCGGTGGCGGAGCCGGAGGCGTTCGTCCGGCGCGGCGTGGTCGGCGCGACCATCGGCGTCCCGATCCGGCGGGGCGACGGAACGATCGGGACCCTGGCGGTCGCGCAGTCCGGCGACCGGCACCTCGACGACGCGGATCTCGAGACGCTCCAGGCGCTGGCCGACCAGGCTGCGGTCGCCATCGAGAACGACCGTCTCCAGCGCGAGCTTCGGACGCTGGCGGTCAGGGGCGAACGCGAGCGGATCGCGCGCGAGCTGCACGACGGGCTCGCCCAGGTCCTCGGCTACGTGAATACCAAGTCCCAGGCCGCGACGGAGCTCCTCGATTCGGGCCGCGTCCCGGAAGCCCGCGCCCAGATCGACGAGCTCGCGGTCGCGGCGCGCTCGATCTATGTCGACGTCCGCGAGGCCATCCTGGGATTGAGCAGCCCGGTCGAGCCGTCGGGTGGATTGGTGGCCGCGATCCGGGACTACGCCGGCCGATTCGCCGAGGCGTCGAAGCTCGCGGTCCGCGTCGAGGCCGATCCGTCGGCGGGCGCCGTCCTGGAGCCGGAGGTCGAAGACGACCTCTTCCGCAGCGTCCGAGAGGCCCTGACCAACGTGCGCAAGCACGCCGAAGCCCACCGCGTCAGCGTCCGGGTGTCTCGCACGAGCGACGAGGTCGACGTCGAGATCGAGGACGACGGCCGAGGGTTCGATCCGTGGGGCGCGGAGGCCGGGAGCGACTGGCCGCATCTCGGGCTCGTCGGGATGCGCGAACGGGCCGCGGCCGCCGGCGGGACCGTCGAATGGCGGCGAACGGGCGACCACGGCACGCTCGTCCGCCTGACCGTCCCGGCGAAACGGACGGCCGTGCCCGGCGGACCGTCCCGATGAGGATCTTGCTCGCGGACGATCACGCGCTCTTCCGTGACGGCGTGGCCTCGCTCCTGGGCGCCTGGGGACACGAGATCGTCGGTCTCGCCTCGAGCGGTCCGGACGCGGTCGAGCAGGCCAAGCGCCTGAGCCCGGACCTGGTCCTGATGGATGTCCGGATGCCCGGCGGGTCCGGCCTCGACGCCACCGCCCGGATCAAGGCGGATCGCCCGGAGACGGCCATCGTGATCCTGACCGTGAGCGAGGACGAGGACGACCTCTTCGCGGCGATCAAGGCGGGCGCGAACGGCTACCTGCTCAAGAACCTCGAAGGGCCCCAGTTCCGGACCATGATCGACGCGGTGGGCCGCGGCGAGGCGGCGATCGCGCCGGCGACCGCCGCCCGGATCATCGAGGAGTACCTCCGTCGCGACCGCCCACCGGACCGAGCGCCGAGCGATCCCGACGCGCTGACCGACCGCGAGATCGAGGTGCTCCGCCTCGTGACGGCCGGCCTCCGCAACAAGGAGATCGCGACCGAGCTCGGGATCAGCGAGAACACCGCCAAGTACCACCTTCGCAACATCCTCGAGAAGCTGCACGCCGAGAGCCGGACCGAGGTCGCCGCGCGCGCGGTGCGCGAGGGCCTGATCCCTCCGACGGAGACACGGAGCTAGGCTCTCGCTCCGTCCTGTGACGGGGCACGCCGGCATCGACCGGCCGTCCGGCACGGGCCATTCGGCCCCCCGCCCCTACCCGATCGGGTCACGCGCCGCCTGCTCGCGTGCGTCGGGTCGATCCGGCCAGCGGGGCCGACCCTGACGACGACAACCCGCATCGGAGCCAGCCATGGGCTACCGGATCCAGGTCGACCTGGGCAACTGCATCAACTGCGGCGTGTGCATGGACGTGTGCCCGGTCGAGGCGCTCGACATGACCCGCCCGATCCGGCCCGGCGTCGAGGCCGGACCGAACGGGCGTCCGCTCCTGGGCATGATGGAATACCCGATCCAGGTGGGCGAGTGCATCGGATGCTCGATCTGCATCCGCGAATGCCCGGTGGTCGTGATGACCCTCGAGGAGGTCGACGGCCCGACCCCGCTCGCGCCCCGCCAGGGCCGGATCGAGCGTCCCGAGCCCAGCCACGGCTGGATCCCGCTGTCGGCCGTCACCCGCGAGGCGCTCAAGCCGAGGAAGGTCTCACCGTTCGACGATTTCGGCACGTGGACGACCCGCAGTAGGCCCGAGCCGTGGCAGGTCTGGACCTCGATGGTCGGGGCAGACGTGCCCGCTCCGGGCGCGCCCTGCCAGGCCGCTTGCCCGGCGGGCACCGACGCCGGCCGCTACATCGGGCTGATCGGCGCCGGGCGATACGACGACGCCTACGCGGTGGCCGCGGAGGTCAATCCGTTCCCGTCGGTCTGCGGCTGGATCTGCACGGCTCCGTGCGAGGCCGCCTGCCGTCGCGGGACGCTCGACGAGCCGATCGCGATCCGGACGCTCAAGCGGTTCGCCGCCGAGCAGGGCACGCTGCCCAAGATCGACCCACCGTCGATCCGGCGGAGCGAGCGGGTTGCGATCGTCGGCGGCGGGCCGGCCGGGATGTCGGCGGCGTACTACCTCGCCCGCCTCGGCTACGGCGTGACGGTCCTCGAGGCGATGCCCGTCCCGGGCGGCATGATGGCCATCGGGATCCCCGAGTACCGCCTCCCTCGCGAGGTGCTCCGCGAGGAGATCGACCGGATCGTCGGGCTCGGGGTCGAGCTGCGGCTGGACGCCGTGATGGGTCGCGACTTCACCCTGAACGAGCTCGAGACCCAGGGCTTCCAGGCGGTGTTCCTGGCCACCGGCGCCCCCAAGAGCCGCCGCCTCGGTGTCCCCGGGGACGACCTCCGTGGCGTCATCCCGGGCACCGTCTTCCTCAAGCAGGTCAACCTCGGCGAGTCCCCCCGGCTCGCCGGCCGGGTCGTCGTCGTCGGCGGCGGCAGCACCGCCATGGATGCCGCCCGCTCGGCCCTTCGCAGCGGCGCCGATGCGGTGACCATCCTCTACCGTCGCGGCTTCAAGGAGATGCCAGCCCAGATCGAGGAGGTCGAGGCGGCTCGGCGCGAGGGCGTCGAGATCAGGATCGGCGTGGCCATCGGCGAGGTCGTCGGCGTCGACGGTCGCGTCACCGGCCTGCGCGTGACCGAGCAGGCGCCGACCGGCGCCGTAGAGGGTGGGCGGGCCGTCTGGGCCGCCGTCCCCGGCTCCGACGCGGTCGTGGCCGCCGACATCATCCTCGTCGCGATCGGCGAAGAGCCGGATCCTTCGATCCTGCCCGAGGGCGCCGGTATCGAGACCAGTGCCTGGGCGGGGATCGCGGCCGACCCGCGGACCCTGGCGACGGGGCGCAAGGGCGTCTTCGCCGGAGGCGACGTCGTCACCGGACCCAGGACGATCATCGATGCCGTCGCGGCCGGTCGTCGCGCCGCCGGGGCGATCCACGAGTACCTCGCCGGCGCCCGTGACGGCGAGGCCGACATCCTGGCCGCCGTCCGCTATCGGACGGCACCCGAGACGAAGCTCGTGCTCAAGCTCGAGCCGCGAGCACGGGAGCATGCCGCGCTGCCGATGGTCGACGTCGCCACGTTCCACGCGACCCAACCCGGGTTCGGGGCCGAGGCCGCCCATCGCGAGGCCGGTCGCTGCTTCCGGTGCGACGCGGTCTACAGCTGCCCGACGGTCGAGGTGCTCAGCGGTCGCGGACCGGGTGACGGACCGGGCCGCGCGGCCCCGCCGCCGCCGATCCCAACGCCAGTGCCCCATGTCCACGTCGACGCGACACCACCAGCAGGAGGAGACCGATGACCCCCGACCAGGTAGGAGGCCTGTTCGACGCAGGCGAGAGCTTCATCGAAGGCACGATCGCGGCGGTCCTCGTCGTGCTCTGGGTCGTCGTGGTGTCGCTCTTCATCGCCCGCCCGTACATGGTCGCGAACCTCAACAAGTTCACCCTGCGGCTCGGCGCCGACCTGTGGTGGATCATCTACGTCGCGATCCGGGACCTGCTCCTCGTGAACCTCTTCCTGGGCAGCTTCATCTTCTTCTACCCCGACGTGGTCAGCGGCAAGGACCTGCCGATCACCGGCGGGCTGGCTGCCGCGTGCGCGTTCGCGGTCATGCTGATCAAGCTGATCAAGGGCGACCATGAGGTGAACTGGTTCCGGGCCCAGGTCGTGCTCCTGGGGCTCGGCGCCACCCTCTACATCCTCCCCTACCTCCTCGGGGTGCAGGTCACCACGATCGGGACGGACCAGTCGAACCAGCTGGCCTCGGTCCTGGTGTCAAGCCAGAACGTGGATGTCGCGCTCGGGCTGTGCTACCTCTCGGCGGCGCTGGTCGGGATCATGGCCCTGGTCGCCGTCGTCTACAACTTCAGGCAGGCCAGCAAGGGCCCGAGCAAGGAGCAGACCCGATGAGTGCCGACGATCTCGCGACCGCGATCACCACCGGCGGTCAAGGCTGGCTCGTCCTGTCGGTCGCGGCCGTCCTGCCGATCCTGTGGTCGTTCGCCCTGATCCTCCATTTCGCCCGGCCGTACATCGTCCGGTTCCTCCAGTCGCTCACGCTTCGCTTCGGTGGCGATGTCTGGTGGCTGTCGTACGTGCTGTTCCGGGACGCACTCCTGGTGATCGTCCTCGGGTTGAGCCTCGTGTTCCTCATGCCGAACCTCTACATCGGGCTCGGCCTGCCGCTGACCGCCCCCCTGGCGGTGGTGGTCCTCCTGTGGGCGATGTGCGTGAAGCTCCTCCGGGACGCCGACGACGATCCAGGGGCCTTCCGCCTGGTGAGCGGCCTGCTCGTCATCGCCTCGGCCCTGTACATCGTTCCGCAGATCTACGGTCTCGAGGCCGCCGACCAGGTCGATCGCCTGACGGTCTACGGCCTCGGCGGGATGCCCGGCGCACTGGTCGCCGCGAACCCCGACGAGCAGACGGTGAATGCCCTCGCCTGGCCGATCCTCAACCTGAGCCTGCTCCTGGTGGCGATCACCGCCGGCGCGATCTTCCTCCGCTTCCTGGTCCGTCTCGGCCGACCCGGTGAGGCGGTCGAACCGAGCCTCTGACCCGCACCTCCCTCCCTCGACCGACGACCCCGCCCCTGGACCCCCACCGGAGGCGGGGTCGCCGCGTCGAGCACCGAGGAAGCCGACCGCGACGGCGGACGCTCAGGCCTCGTCGAGCACGAGCCGGCGGACGAGGGCCATCGGCAGCGCGCCATGGCCGATGACGGTCTCGAGGTGCCGTCGATACGCAAAGCCAGGGCTGTCGCCGAGACCACCGGGCAGCATCCGCTCGACGACGGCCGCCGACCCCCTTAGGTCGCCGCTCGCCTCGGCCAGCCGACGACGGACGTCGAGCTCGAGCCGCCACATCGCCATCGAGCCGACGAAGTAGGTCGACAGCTGGGTGGATGACAGCCGGGCCCGGTCGTACTTGGACCTCGCCTCGGCCTCCTCCTGGAAGCCGCCGTCGACCATCAGTCGGACGGCTTCGTCCTCGGTCATCGGGCCGCCGAAGTCCTCGCCGGCATGGATCCGGACGTCGATGATGGCGTTGATCGCGGCGCGCAGGTAGAACTTCCAGTGGATGAGCATGAGCGCGGGATCGTCCGCCCCGTAGCCGAGGTCCATCATCACCTGGGTGACGTATACCGCCCAACCCTCGGCGTAGACCCCGCTCCAGAAGATCCCTCGGACGATCGATGGGTTGCGATTGGCGTAGCTGCCCTGGAGGTAGTGGCCGGGCACCGCCTCGTGGATCGTGAGGACGCGCAGCATCCGGTCGTTGTCCTCGCGCAGATAGCTCTCCGCCCGTTCGGCCGGCCAGTCGTCGGGGATCGGGGTGATCGCGAAGAAGGCCTTCTGCCCCTTGTCGAGCGGCCCCGGCGTGTCGAGCATCGCGCCACCGAACGAGCGCAGAAAGACCGGCGTCCAGCGGATCTCGAGCGGATCCTGGGCCAGACCGACCAAGTCCTGCTCCCGGCAAAACGCCTCGATCCTGGCGAGCTCCTCGCGACACCATGTCAGCAGCTCGGCCGCCGGCTGATGCTCGGCCGCGATGGCATCGCTCACGGCGCGCACGATCGCGTTGTCGTCGCTCGGCAGGTCGCGGTCGGGGCACCATGTCGGCCACAGCTCGCGGGCGAGCCGGACCATCTCGGCGCGGACGGCGACGCTCTCGCGTTCAGCGCGCTCGAGGATGGCGATCGGTGTGAGCTCATCGTCCCGCAGCGTGTGGCGCATCTTGGCGTCGAACAGCGCAGGTCCGAGCCGACCCTCCCCTTCGGCCGCGGGCAGGACGACATCCCGGAGGTGGGTCTCGAACCCGTCGAGGGCGGTCTTCGCGGAGGCCGCGGCCGCGCGCAGGCGGGGAAGGAGCGCGGCGACCCCGGGATCGCTCGGAGCGGCCTGCTCCGCCTCGGCCACGGCATCGTCGGCCAGCTCGGCGACCCCGGTGAGGTTCTTGAGCGCGGTCTCGGCATGGAGCGCCGAGACGGGGCGACCCGGTCGCCCGACGAGCTCGTGGCGAGCGGCCTCGACCACCTCCGCCATGCCCTCGAGGCGGGCGGCCACCGAGCCGAGCCGGTCCGCCAGCGGGGCGAACTCGCGGGCGATGAGCGGGAAGATGCCGCCCCCCAGGAGGTACACCCACTCGAGCGGGTCCCAGGTCTCCTGGCGCAGGTCCGTCTCGCTGAACCGGATCCCCTCGAGCTCCCCGAGGACGAGGTCGCGGTCGACCCGCTCGTCGCGGGTGAGGTCGGCGTCGGGGAGGCCGCGCAGCTGCGACTCCCAGTGCTCGGCGAAGGCGAGCCGTTCGAGGCGTCCCGCCTCGGTGAGGTCGGGCCAGCGGCCGTCGTGGTCGTGCATCCCGGCCGCCGTGGCGTGCAGTGGATGGAGCCGGAAGAACTCCGCGAGGAAATCGTCGATGCGGGTGGCGAAGCGCGAGGTCGGATCGGTCATGCCAGCGACGGAGCCTCCGGATAGTCGTCAGCGAAGTCCCACGCGCGAAGCCGGCCGGGAGCGATCCGGAGGACGACACCGTCGGCCGAATCCTCCTCCCAGAACCCGTCGACAGCGTCCCCGATGTAGCGCCGGCCGATCCGGCGGATGACCGGGCCATACGGGATGTCGACGATCTCGGCGGCGGCGGTGATCTCCAGTCCACGGTATGGCGGATCGTTCTCCGCCACGAGGATGGTCACCTGCGGATCCCGCTTGATGTGACCGAGCTTGCCGTCGCCCGTGTCGACCGCCACGAGGAAGGCGCCGTCACGCCACTCGTGCCAGACCGGGGACAGGAGGGCGGTCCCGTCCATCCGGCGGGTGGCGAGGATCGCCAGCAGCGGGCGGTCCAGGAGGTCGTCGAGGTCCGCCGGTCCCAGGTCGCGTCGCATCGCCAGAGTCTAGACTCGCCGCGTGGACGACACGATCCGGCCCTGGTACGAACCGCCGACGCTGATCGCCGAGTCCGTCCGACTCGAGCAGCTCCGGCCGGAGCATCTCGCCGGCCTGACGACCGCCGGCCGGGATCCGAGGATCTGGACCTGGATGCCGGCCGACGGGTCGACCGACGGCGGGATGCGGGCGATCGTCGATGCGGCCCTGGCGGCCCAGGCGAACCGCTCGATGGTGACCTTCGTGACCGTCGAGACCGCCGCCGGGCGCGTCGTCGGCAGCTCGCGCTATCTCAACGTCGCCCCGGCCGACCTCCGCCTCGAGATCGGCTGGACCTGGATCGACCCGGCATTCCAGCGATCCGCGGTCAACACCGAGGCGAAGATCGCGATGCTCGGCTACGCCTTCGACACGCTCGGCTGCCGGCGGGTCGAGCTCAAGACCGATGCGCTGAACGTCCAGTCGAGGACGGCCATCATCGGGATCGGGGCCACCTTCGAGGGGATCTTCCGCAGGCACATGGTGATGGCCGGGGGTCGCGCCCGGGACAGCGCCTACTACAGCATCCTCGACGACGAATGGCCGGCGGTCCGCGCCGGGCTCCGTGAGCGCCTCGAGCGTCATCGTCCACGATGACCGGGCGCGCCGACCCCGTCCCGATGACGGTCAGCACCACCGACTACCACACCGGAGGCGAGCCGTTCCGGATCGTGACCGGCGGCGTCGGGCCGCTCGAGGGGCGGACGGTGCTCGAGCGTCGCGCGT
Source organism: Chloroflexota bacterium (assembly GCA_017881905.1). GTDB lineage: Bacteria > Chloroflexota > Limnocylindria > Limnocylindrales > CSP1-4 > Chersky-267. The sequence continues at coordinate 9,779 of JADGQI010000090.1, read as the reverse complement.
TCGCCCGCGACCACCTCGATCGGATCCGCCGTCTGCTCGTCGACGAGCCGCGCGGTCATGCCGACATGTACGGCTGCTTCGTCACAGAGCCGGACGACGACGGTGCCGACCTGGGGGTCGTGTTCTTCCACAACGAGGGCTACTCGACGGCGTGCGGGCACGGGACGATCGCGCTGGTGACCTGGGCCATCGAGTCGGGGCGCTTACCCCGGCCGCTCGACGGACGCGAGATCGGGGTCGATGTCCCGTCCGGACGCCTCCGCTGCGTCGCCCGGATGGACCCGGACGGGGTCCGGGTGGCGTCCGTCCGGTTCCGCAACGTCCCGGCCTTCGTCATCGCGCGCGACGTCCCGATCGCGACGAGCCGTGGCGAGATCCTGTGCGACGTCAGCTACGGGGGCGCCTTCTACGCGTCGGTCGACGTCCGATCGCTCGGACTCGAGGTGTCGCCGGCGAGCCTGCCGGCACTCATCGCCCTGCAGCGCGAATTGCGTCCAGGATTGGACCGGGAGCTCGAGGTCGTCCATCCAGATGAGCCCGAGCTGCGCGGCATCTACGGGGTGATCTTCTGGCAGGACGAGCCGACGAGCGCGGAGGACCTGGCGGATGGGGTCGTCCTCACCCAGCGCAATGTGACCGTCTTCGCCGACGGCGAAGTGGACCGGTCGCCGTGCGGCAGCGGGACCTCGGCACGGCTCGCGTTGTTGGCCGTCGACGGGCGTCTCGGCACCGACGCGCGGGCGCCGCTGCGGCACCTGAGCATCGTCGACTCCGCGTTCCTCGGGTGGGTCGTCGGGGACAGCGTGGTCGGGGGGCGCCCGGCGGTCGTGACCGAGGTCGAGGGCTCGGCCTATCGCACCGGGGAGCACGAGTTCGAGCTCGACCCACGCGATCCGCTCGGGACCGGGTTCCTCCTCCGATAGACCGCGTCCCGACCGGTCTGCCATCATCGGTCCCGACGCGGCCGGGCCGTCGTCACGCGCGACGCCAACGCTCGCCAGGAGGTTCGCGATGACCGGCTTCATCCTCACCGTCATCGGGACGGGCATCGCCCTGTACGCGACCGCGCTCCTCTACAACGGCATCTCGTTCGGGCCGGACGTCAAGCCGCTGTCGATCCTGATCGTGGCCGCGATCTTCGGTGTCGCCAACACGGTCATCAAGCCTGCCCTCAAGATCCTGTCGCTGCCGCTCACCCTGCTGACGTTCGGGATGTTCGGCCTGCTGGTGAACGGCGTGCTGCTGCTGGCCCTTGCCTTCGTGTCGGACAAGCTCGGGCTCGACTTCACGGTCGGCGGCTTCCCGCCCAAGTTCGGGCTCGACGCGATCATCGCCGCCGTGGTCGGCGGGATCGTCCTGAGCCTGGTGTCGACGGCGATCGGGTTCCTGCCATTCGTCAAGACCAGCCGCTGAACCGGACGGCGCCCGCCGTCGGCCCGCGGGGCGGCTCGTGACGGAGACCGATCGCCTGCCCGAACTGGCCGAGTCGCTCCGTGTCGCCGCTCGCCGGTTCGGCACGCCCGTCTACCTGACCGATGCCGTCGGGCTGATACGAGCCGCCCAGGAGCTCCGTGCCGCGTTCCCGGATCCGTGGATCCGCCAGTACTCGGTCAAGGCGAACGACGTTGCCGCCGTGGTCGCCCGGATCGGCGCGATCGGGCTCGGGGCGAATGTGGTGTCGCGCGGCGAATGGGCGATCGCGAGCCGGGCCGGGATCCCGAACGAGCGGATCACGCTCGAGGGGATCGGCAAGACCGATGCGGACCTCCGAGCCGCCGCCCGTGCCGCCGCCGACGGCCGGCCGCTCCGCTGGGTCGCGATCGAGTCCGCCGACGAAGCCGCGGCCTTGGCCCGGCTCGCCCGCGGGGCGGGCGTGACCGGGCTCGAGGTCCTGCTCCGGTTCAACCCGGCGGTCGAGCCGGAGACGCTCCACGGCCTCGCGGTCGGCGCAGGCTCGAGCAAGTTCGGCCTGGCCGACGACGAGCTGGCGGACGCGATCGAGGCCGGCGGCGGGTCCGACGGCCCGTTGCGCTGGCGCGGGATCCATCTGCACGTCGGGTCGCAGCTGGGCGCGGTCGATGCATGGCGGGACGCGGTCCGGCGTGGGCTCGCGCTCGTCGCCCTCCTGCGCGGCGGCCTCCCGGGCTTCGACACGCTCGACCTTGGGGGCGGGTTCCCGGTCCCGCCCCTCGGCGACCTCGGACCACGACCGGAGCGATTCGCACGAGAGATCCCCGATCTGCTCGAGAGCGTCCCGCTCGACCGGCGCCCTGGACGGCTGGCCGTCGAGCCGGGGCGCTTCCTGGTCGCCCGAGCGGGCTGGCTCGTCGGCTCCGTCCTGCATGTCCGCGACCGGGGCGGGCGGATGGTCGTCATCGACACCGGGATGACCGAGCTGATCCGGCCGGCGCTCTACGACGGCCGTCATCCGATCGTCGCCCTGACCTCGCACGGACGCCCGGTGGATCAGGTCGGTGGTGCCGGGTCGAGGCCCTCGGACGATCCCGACGGTGGTCTCGTCCACGTCCACGGGCCCATCTGTGAGTCGACCGACGCGCTGGGCAGCCATCCGCTGCCGGTCCTGCGCCGCGGCGACCTCGTGGCGATCCGCGAGGCGGGCGCCTACGCCGCCTCCTTCTCGTCGACCTACAACGGACGTCCGCGACCGCCCCAGGTGATCCTCGAGGAGGACGGGCGGCTGACCCTCGCCCGAAGGCGCGGCTCGACCGCCGCCCTGGGGTAGGCGGCCAATACAATGGTCCCCGATGCGACCATGACGCCGAAACGCGACCCCGGTCCGGCCCGGACGATCGATGCGGCCGAGCGAGCGTCCCGCTCTCGACGACCGATCCTCGGGTCCCTCGTCGTCGTCGCCCTCCTGGCCAGCGGACTGCTGATCCCGTCTCTCGCCGCTGCCGTCGGACCGCCCTATCCCGAGCCGGTCACCGGTCAGCGCGTGTACGACACCGCCCAGGTCCTGTCGCCCGCGACGATCGCCGAGGCGCAGCGGATCGCCGCGGGGATCGAGGCCCGGACCGGCGCCCAGGTCGTGGTCTACACCCAGCTCAAACCCGAGAGCGACACGCCCGACCTGGCAGAACAGGACGCCATCGCGCTGATGGACCAGTGGGGCATCGGCCGGAAGGGGTTCGACGACGGGATGGTCATCCTGCTCGACCTCGACGACAGCCTGCGTCACGGGCAGGTCCAGCTCTACGCCGGCCCTGGGTTCCGGGACACGTTCCTGTCGAACGAGGAACGCCAGGCGATCTACCAGAACGACATGCTCCCGCTCCTGCGCGGCGGCGACCTCGACGGCGCGGTCCTCGCCGCGATGCACAAGGTCGACGAGGCGGCCACGTCCGACCACGCGCAGGGCCTCGAGCGAGGCAGGATCATCAACGCCATCGTCGGCCTCCTGGTCGGGCCGGGGCTCTTCTTCCTGCTCGTCGGCTGGGTCGTCTTCCACTGGCTGCGCTACGGTCGCGACCCGGTCTACGTCGACGATCCGTCGGTGCTCATGCCGGCGCCGCCGGCCGACCTCACCGCGGCCAGCGGAGCGCTGGTCTATGACGGGCGGAGCTCGCGGCGGACCCTCACGACCGCACTGCTCGACCTGGCCAGTCGAGGCGAGCTGGCCTTCGAACAGAAGGACGGGCTGCTGTCGCACAAGGTCGCGTTGTGGACGAAGGGGACGGATCCCGCGACCGACCAAGAGGCAACCCAGCGCCGGCTCAACACCCGGCGCCCGCTCAGCGACGCCGAGACCTACGCGCTCGGCAAGCTCCGCGACCTCGCGCCCGGAGGCGATGTCCTCGAGGACGACGATCTGCTCAAGTTCGGATCGGATGTCGGCACGTTCGATACGAAGCTCGAGGCCTACGCCGTCGACCGCGACTGGTTCCACGAGGCGCCCGGCAAGGTGACCACACGGTGGGCGGGCCTCGGCATCCTCGAGATCGTCCTCGGATCGATCGCCCTGTTCATCGGCATCACGGTGCCCTTCTCGGGGATGGTCGTCCTGGGCGGCGGTCTCCTGGCGGCCGGCATCGCGACCGTCATCCTCGCCCGCGCGATGCCGGCCCGGACGATGGCGGGAGCGGCGATCCGGGCGATGCTCGCGGCCTACCGTCGGACTCTCGAAAAGACGATGGAGCAGGCCCGCTCGATGACCCAGGTCGTCGACGAGGCCAAGCTCGACTGGATCGAGACGCCGGACCAGGCGATGGTCTGGGCGGTCGCCCTCGGGCTCCAGAAGGACGCCGAATCCGTCCTCGAGCGGAGCGCCGAGGACGCCAGGAGCGGAACCGGCACGACGGTGCCGTGGTTCCCGGCGTGGTACGGGACATCGCAGTCGTTCGCCGGCGGCGGCGGGATGGGCGGCGGCGGGTCGGTCTTCTCGGCCTCGGCCGTCCCCGACTTCGGCGGGATGTTCGGTGCCCTCGGGGCGGTCGGCAACTCGCCCTCTTCGTCGGGTGGCGGAGGCGGTGGGTTCGGCGGAGGAGGGTCCGGCGGCGGCGGCGGCGGAGCCGGCGGCGGCTTCTAAGCGGCTCGCGTACACTCCCGGCCATGGGTGCCGTTGACACGATGGACGAGTTCTTCGAGAAGCTCAACGCGGGCGACCGCGAGGGTGCCGTGGCGCTCATGGACGAGAAGACCGAGATGCGGGTCCACGTGGGCGACTCCGTCCAGACCCTGCGCGGCGTGGACCGCGTCGGCGGCTGGTTCCTGCGCAGCGACCGCGGCCTCAAGATGATCCCCGGCGACGCCCGTGACATGGGCAACACCTACGAGGCGGACATCCTCGTCGTCCGCCCGGGCGCTCCGTCGCAGCACCTCGACGCCACCTTCCGGGTCGAAGCAGGCAAGATCACCTCGATCAACCTCGCGCCGCGCTAGTCGACACCACCCCCGGGATCGTCACCGTCAGGGCGCTGCGGACGCCGGGGCTTCCGAGCCGGGAGCGGGCGACGACCCCTCGATCACACCGCTGGCGGCAGGCGTCGGGATCTTGAGCTCGATGCCGACGCCGATCTTGTTCGGGTTCTTGATCTGCTTGTTGGCCGCGATCAGCTGATCGACGGTGATCCCGAACTTCTTGGCGATCTTGAGCAGCGTGTCGCCCGACTTCACGATGTACGTCGTGACCGCCGCGGACGGGGCGACCGACGGCCGGGTCGACGGGCCCGCGGCCGTGGCGGACGGTGACGGACTGGCCAGCGTCCCGCCACTGTCCCCGCCGCCGAGGTGAAGGACGAATGGTGTGGCGAACAGGATGAGCGCCGCGACGAGCAGCGCCAGCGCCGCGACCGCCACCCGCGGGATGGACGGGAGGCCGATCCGCGTCTTGAGCGTGGGATAGGCCTCCTGGCGACGAGGCCGTTCCCACGATGGACCCGCGACGTCGCGATCGACCGGCTTGCGACGTGCCTGTGACACCTTCGGTGGCTGGCTCGCCGGTGCGGCCGAGCGGCGGGCAGCCCGACTCCCCGATGCCGTCGCACCGACCGCGGCCGCCGTGCCGATGGCGGCGGCGCGCTCGCGGTTGGCACGATCCTCCGCGAGAGCGCGTTCGAGCTCGTCGTCCGGGTCGCGCATCGCCGGCGCGCCCGGGTCGGGCGACCGCGGCGGCGGCACGTCCTGCAACCATCGAGAGGCCGACAACCCGGCAGCGCCGGCAGCGATGTCCGCGTCCGACCCGGACGTCCGTTCGGACAGGAACGCCGGAGGGTCGGCGGGGTGGTCGGCGTCCGGACCGGCCGGATCGACCCACGGCGGCGGCGCGGCCCAATCGCGATGCGGATTGCGGGTCGCCCGATCGTCGAACGGATCCTCGTCCTGCGGCGCTGCCTCGTCGTGTTCCGGCGGCGGCGGGCCATCGACCGGATCGACCGGATCGACCGGATCGACCGACTCGGTCGACTCGACCGACTCGGCCGCGAGACCGCCGGCGGCCATCGCTTCCTCGGCCGGTCGGGGCGTGGACGAAGCGGCGCGAGCTCGTGCCGATTCGCGCTTGGCCCAGTCCTGGAACGTCGGACAGGCCGCGAAGCCGGATGACAGACAGAACGCCTGCTGATGCGCGATCGCGCGCTGGGCGGGGCGGATCTCCGCGTAGCAACGATGACGATGATCGGGCACGTCGGCGCGTTCATCGCGGTCGTCGACGAACGCGACGAAGGGACAGGCGATCGCGCCGGCGTCGTGGGCGGTGCGCTCCGTCATCGCATCGATGATACCCGTCGAGGCGCCGACGAAGGTGACTCGTCCCCCTGACGACAGGCTGCTACAGTCCACCATATGGATGAGAACGAGACACCGGCGGGATCCGAGGCGGCAGGACCCGCCGACGAGTCGACCTCCGAGGCTGGAGCCGACGCCAACCAGGCCGACCGCCGCCGGGCGACCAGGCGGGGTCCGCGCCAGGCCGAATTCGCCTCCGCGTGGTCGTCCGATGTGCCCAACCCGGAGCGCTACGTCCCGCGTCCGTGGGTCTCGAGCGAGGAGCGCGCGGCGATCGGCCGATCAGGCCGCGAGCGCGCCCCAAGAACCGGTGTCGGGGCGCTCGACCTGGCCCCCGACCGCGACCCGATCGCCATCCTGGCCGACCAGGAGCGCGACCGCCTCCAGGACCTCGTCCCGATCCGGCATGGGCGGATGGCCGCCTCGGCCTTCGCGTTCTACCGCGGCGCGCCGGCCGTCATGGCCGCCGACCTGTCCAGGACCCCGACGAGCGGCCTGATCGTCCAGGCCTGCGGCGACGCCCACATCTCGAACTTCGGCCTGTTCGCGTCGCCCGAGCGGTCGCTCGTGTTCGACACCAACGACTTCGACGAGACCCTGCCCGCGCCGTGGGAGTGGGACGTCAAGCGGATGGCGGCCAGCGTCGTGATCGCGGCCCGGGAGAACGGGTTCACACCCGCCGAGGCGCGGAAGAGCACGCTGGATGCCGTCAAGGCGTACCGGGAGGCGATCGCTCGTCATGCGAGCATGCGCCTGCTCGACATCTGGTACGACAAGACGACCGCCGAGGACATCCAGCTCCAATTCGAGGATGCGAGCCGCCACACGAACGTGCCCGTCGACGCACGGACCCGCCTCGATGCGATCTTCGCGAAGGCGCGCAAGAAAGACCGGCTCCGGGCGACTCAGGCGCTGACCACGGCCGAGAATGGCGAGTGGCGAATCATCGACGATCCACCGGTCGTGACCCACCCCGACATCCCTGGGGCCGCCGACATGCTCCGGGACGTCTTCACCATGTATCGCGACACACTGGCCCAGAACCGGCGCGAGCTGATCGAGCGGTTCCGGTTCATCGACTTCGCCTTGAAGGTCGTAGGCGTCGGCAGCGTCGGGACCCGCTGCTTCATCATCCTGCTCGAGGGACGCGATCAGGAGGACCCGATGATCCTCCAAGCCAAGGAGGCGACCGCGTCGGTCCTGGAGCCGTACACCAAGCCGAGCGAGCACGAGAACCACGGTGAGCGGGTCGTCGTGGGGCAGCGTCTCATGCAGACGACCCCCGACATCTTCCTCGGCTGGACTCGTGGGCCCGGCGGTCGCGACTTCTACTTCCGGCAGCTGTGGGACATGAAGGGGTCGGTCGACATCTCGACCCTCCGGCCGGTCGGTCTGAGCTTCTACGCCGGGCTGTGCGGCCGATCGATCGCCCGGGCCCACGCGCGGAGCGGTGACGCCGTCGCGATCTCTGCGTACCTTGGGACGAGCGACAAGTTCGACGGCGCGATCGCGGACTTCGCCGAAGCCTACGCCGACCAGAACGCGCGTGACTACGCCGAGTTCAAGGCAGCCATCGCCGACGGCCGGGTCTCGACCGCTCCGGGCTGATCCGGCGCAGGACGTCGGCCCCGTGGGGACCGGCACGGAACGGGCGGAGAGCGCCGCAGCCGGGTCTGTACACTTCCGGGCGAACCATCAACCAGGGAGCCGCCCGTGACGTTCGAAACCGCTGTTGAGTGGGTGATCCGTGCGATCGAGGTGGCCGGCGTCGCGGTCCTGGTCACCGGTTGCCTGGTCGCCGTCGTCGCCTACGCCCGCGATGTCCAGCGGTCGGATCGCATCGTCGCCTACAAGAACCTCCGCGGGAACATCGGGCGGACGATCCTGCTCGGTCTCGAGATCCTCATCGTCGCCGACATCGTCCAGACGGTGGCCATCGACTCGACCCTCGAGAGCGCGCTCGCCCTTGGGCTGATCGTCCTGGTCCGGACCTTCCTCAGCTTCTCGCTCGAGATCGAGCTCGAGGGCGTGGTCCCGTGGCGGCGGCAGGCCGTCGAACGGGAGATGGCCGCGGACGCGACGGCCGCGGGCACAGCCGGCGCCGCGAGTGGGGGCCGCACCCTCGACTGAGGCTGCGCGACCGGCGCGCGCCGGAGAGCGGGCGATGCTACCGTGCCAGTCCCCGGTCCGACCAGCGAGTGAGGGCGACACGATGACCAGCGGCTTCAAGGGCACGATCAACGTCGACATCCGGGACTCGGTCCCGGATTGGTCGCCGTTCGAACCGCCAAAGGCTCCGGACGGGTCCACGAGCGTCGTCTACATCGTGCTCGACGACGTCGGCTTCAGCGCGATGAGCTGCTACGGCGGCCCGATCGACACGCCGAACATCGACAAGATCGCCGCCGAGGGCGTCCGCTACACCCAGTGGCACACGACCGCGCTCTGTTCGCCGACCAGGTCGTGCCTGCTGACCGGACGCAACCACACCCGGAACAGCATGGCCTGCATCACCGAGGCCGCGATCGGGTTCCCGAACGCCAGCGGCACGATCCCGCCGGCGAACGGGACCCTGTCTGAGATCCTCGGCGAGCGCGGCTGGAACACCTACATGGTCGGCAAGTGGCACCTCTGCCCCGACGACGAGATGAACCTCGCCTCGACGCGACGCAACTGGCCGACCGGCCGAGGCTTCGAGCGCTGGTACGGCTTCCTCGGCGCCGAGACCAACCAGTGGTTCCCGGACCTCGTCTACGACAACCACCTGGTCGACCAGCCAAAGTCGCCGGCGGACGGCTACCACCTGACCGAGGACATCACCGACAAGGCCATCGAGTTCATCCGTGACGCGAAGTCGATCGCGCCGGAGAAGCCGTTCTTCCTGTACTACGCGCCCGGGGCCGCCCACGCGCCCCACCACGCCCCGAAGGCCTGGATCGAGAAGTACAAGGGCCGCTTCGACGTGGGCTACGAGGCGCTCCGCGAGCAGACGCTGGCCAAGCAGAAGGCGATGGGCCTGGTCCCGGCCGACACCGAGCTCCCGCCGATCAACCCGATCGGGACCGAGTCACGGACGGGGCCCGGCGGCAAGCCGTTCCCGATGCTCGACGTCACCCGGCCGTGGGGCTCCCTGTCCGCAGAGGAGAAGCAGCTCTTCTGCCGGATGGCCGAGGTCTACGCCGGGTTCCTGTCGCATGCCGACGACCAGATCGGACGCCTGCTCGGCTTCCTCGAGGAGTTCGGCTACCGCGACAACACGATGGTCGTGGTCGTGTCCGACAACGGCGCATCGGGCGAGGGCGGCCCGAACGGCTCGGTCAACGAGATGAAGTTCGCCAACGGCGTCCCCGACACCATCGAGGCCAACATGCCGATGCTCGACGAGCTAGGCGGGACCAAGATATACAACCACTACCCGAACGGCTGGGCGATGGCCTTCAACACGCCGTTCAAGATGTGGAAGCGCTACGAGTTCAACGGCGGCACGTCGGACCCGTGCGTGATCTCGTGGCCCGCGGGGATGAAGGCTCGCGGCG
>JADGQI010000089.1 GCA_017881905.1 Chloroflexota bacterium | reverse complement strand
TCCATCTGGGCGGCGCCGGTGATCATGTTCTTGATGTAGTCGGCGTGGCCGGGGCAGTCGACGTGGGCGTAGTGACGCTTGTCGGTCTCGTACTCGACGTGGGCGATCGCGATGGTGATCCCGCGCTCGCGCTCCTCGGGCGCGTTGTCGATCGTGTCGAAGGCGCGGTACTCCGCCTCGCCTTTCAGGGCGAGGTACTTGGTGATCGCTGCGGTCAGCGAGGTCTTGCCGTGGTCGATGTGACCGATCGTGCCGATGTTGACGTGCGGCTTGGTCCGCTCGAACTTCTTCTTCGCCACGTGAGCGCTTTCTCCAAACTGTCTTGGCGGCTGGGCCGCCACGGGCTTCTGGCAGGACGGCCCGCCATCCGGGGGATCATCGAGGCCTGGGGGACCGCGGTGATGGAGCCCACAATCGGACTTGAACCGATGACCTCTTCCTTACCAAGGAAGTGCTCTGCCAGCTGAGCTATGTGGGCCTGGTCGAACCCTTGAATGTCTCCGGATCGATGGTGGGCAGGGAGGGAATCGAACCCCCACAGTCGAAGACGGCTGATCTACAGTCAGCGGAGCTCACCACCTGCTCAACCTACCCACTGGGACGTACCCGGTGACGCTGCGGCGCCCGTGGTGCACCCGGCACGCGTTATTCGCGCTGGAGCCGACGACGGGACTCGAACCCGGAACCGGCGGTTTACAAAACCGCTGCTCTACCAATTGAGCTACGTCGGCGCGCGCAGGACCATACCGCAGGAGACCCTGTGGCGCCCGGGAATGATAGGGCTGACCGGCCGCGAGCGTCAACCGCGCCCGGCGGGCGGGCCGCCGGTCAGACCTCCGAGGACGGGCCGCCCGGCAGTAGCGCGTCGGGGTCGTCACCCCGTGCGGACGTCTTCTTCGGTCCGGAGCCGGACTTCGACCCTTTGCCGGCCTTCGGCGGGACGGCCTTTGCCGGGGCGGTCTTCGCCGGGGCGGTCTTCGCCGCGGCCGGCGTCTTCGTCTTGACGGCCTTCGGTGAGGTGGCCTTGCGGAGGGTGTCCTTCGCCGCTGCTCCCTTCGCGTCGGCCGGCTTGGCCGCGGCCCGGGTCTTGGCCTTCGATCCTTTGGTCGCAGCCTTGGGGGCTCCGGCCTTGCCAGCGGCGCCAGGTTCGGCGGCGCCCTCCGTGGCCTGAGCGGCCTCGATCGCGGGGCCTCGATGGCCCGTCGCCTTCTTCGACCCGGCCTTGCCGGCCGAACGCTTCGTCGGCTTCACGGGTCCACCCGCCGGCGGATCCTCCGACCGCTCGGCGGGCTCGGTCATCTCGCCGATCGGCTGGGCGTCGGTCTCAGGTTCATCGACCGACGCGATCTCCGAAGCTGACTCCGCCGCCGGCCGCGCGTCGACCGGGCGCGGCTGGGTCGAGCCGACGCGCTGGGTCGTGGCCTCGTACAGCAGGATCGAGCCCGCGACCGAGGCGTTGAGCGAGCCGACCGCCCCGCGCATGGGGATCCGGACGAGCAGGTCGCAGCGCCGGCGGACCGCAGGCCCCAGGCCCTGACCTTCGCTGCCCACGACGAGGGCCAGGGGACCGCGCAGATCCGCCTCGCGGACCGTCAGCGCGGCGTCCGCGTCGGCTCCCACGATCCGGAGGCCACGGACGTGCAGGTCCGCCAGCGCCCCGGGCAGGTCGTCGACAGGCGCCAGGAGGAGGTGCTCGACCGCGCCGGCCGAAGCCTTGATCGCCGACGGGCTCATCGGCGCCTGGTGGCGGGTCGGGAAGACGACCCCATGGGTCGCGGCCGCCTCGGCGCTTCGGAGCAGCGTCCCGACGTTCTGCGGGTCCTCGAGGGAGTCGAGCACCAGGACGAACGGCGCCTCTCCGCGTTCGATCGCCCGGGCCAGGATGTCGTCGACTTCGGCGTACCGGCGGGGCGGCACGACGAGCGCGACGCCCTGGTGGCCGTCGAACCCGGACAACGCGGTCAACGTCCCGCCCTCGACCTCGACGATCGGGATGCGCAGGCTCGTGGCGTGGAGGACCAGCTTCTCGAGCGCCTGGCGTCGCTGTGGGACCACCAGCAATCGTCGCGCCTCACGACGCGCGACGAACGCCTCCTCGACGGGTCTCCGGCCGGCGACCAGCTCATCCGTCGCCGGGTCGAGCAGGTCCGTCGATGGCGCCATCGGCGGCGGATACGGACGACCGCTCGGCACGGGTCCGGAACCGGGGCGCCGGTCGACCCACGGTCGGGGCGGCGGCCCGAACGGCCGGACCGGTGGTCGCGGCCGGGTCGAGTACGAGTCGCGCGCCGGCCCCTCGCCCGGACGTCGATCGGTCGGCCGACCGCCGGGGCGCGGCTCGAACGAACGTGGACCCGATGGACGCGGGGCGAACGGGCGAGGACCGTCCGGTCGGGACCCGGGCGGGCCCGCCCCGAACGGGCGCGAGGCCCCCGGTCGTGCCGCCGTCGGGCGCGGGCGGGCGGGTCGATCGGGCTCGTCGGGGGACCGGTCGCGCTCCCACGGCGGTTCGCCCGTCCGTTGGTCGAAACGATCGGTCCATGCTTCGCGCGGGTCGCGGCGGGGTCCACCCGGTCCGCCCGGTCCGGGGCCCGCGCCCCGGAAGCTCGGGCCGTACCCCGTGGGTCGAGGACCGCCCGGTCGGGACCCCGGGCGCCGCGGACCGCCAGCGGACGGACCGGGCCCGCCCGGTCGGTGGCTCGGTGCGGAACCGGGCTGACGCGGGCCGGAGCGATACGCCCCGGATCGCGGGCCTCCGGAGCGGGACTGGTCGGAGCGGGGGCGGTCGGAGTGGGACGGACCGGGGCCACCCGGCCCATCCGGGATCGGACGGCTGTCTCCGTCGTTCCGCAGCCCGAACGGCGGTCGATCGGCGGGTGGACCGCCGGGACGCGGGGATCCGGCGCCATGCGATCCGCCGGATCGGCCGCCGGGCGCGCCGGCCCCCCCGGGTCCGGTCCGGCGTGCGGTGGGACGGCCCTTCGGCGGTTCGCCGGAGCGGTCCGGCTTCGGGCGCTTGGGACTAGGCATGGCTGGTCACCCCTGATCTTCGCCAGCGCTGCCCATCGCGCGAATCCTCGATGACGATCCCACGCTCGGCGAGCTCATCGCGGAGACGGTCGGATGCTGCCCAGTCGCGCGCGGCACGGGCGGCCGCACGGGCATCGACAAGAGCCTGGAGGTCGGGTTCGAGGGCCGCGGCCTCGAGGTCGGGGCCGATCGCGAGGACGCGATCGAGGTCGCGCAGGACGGCGACGGCGCGATCGGCGTCGGCGGTCGACATCGTTCGGGCGTCGATCCGACGATTGAGGTCACGGACCAGGTCGAACAGGGCCGCCAGCGCCGGGGAGATGTTCAGATCGTCGTCGAGCGCGGCCCCGAACGCGGTCCGTGCGGTCTCCAGCGCCGCGGGCAGGGTGGGGTCGTCGGTCCGGTCCTCGTGGTAGCCGGCCAGCGCGAGATAGGCGGCGTCGAGGCGTTCGATCGCGGCGGTCGCGGCTGCGAGCGATTCGTCGGTGTAGCTCAGGCTCGCGCGATAGTGGGCGGCGATCAGGGCATACCGGAGCGCCCGAGCCGAGATGCCCCGGTCGAGCAGGTCCCCGACGAGGGCGATGTTGCCCTCGGACCGCGCCATCTTCGCTCCGCCCATCTGGAGGTGGGCGCAGTGGAGCCACGTCCGGACGAACTCCTGGCCGGTCGCGGCCTCGCTCTGGGCGATCTCGTCCTCGTGATGCGGGAAGATCAGGTCGATCCCACCGGTGTGGATGTCGAAGCTCGGGCCGAGATGCTTCATCGCCATCGCCGAGCACTCGATGTGCCAGCCCGGTCGACCCTCGCCGATCCGGGTCGACCACGACGGCTCGCCGGGCTTCGGGCCCTTCCAGACGGCGAAGTCCCGGACGTCGTCCTTGGCGTACTCGTCGGCCTCGACCCGCTCCCCGACTCGAAGCTGGTCGGGGTCCAGCCGGGCGAGCTTGCCGTACGCCGGCCACGAGGCGATCCGGAAGAAGATCGAGCCGTCGTCGGTCCGGTACGCGTGACCCTTGTCGAGCAGGATCTCGACGAGCGCGACGATCTCCTCGATATGGCGGGTCGCGCGTGGCAAGACCTCGGGCTCGCTCATCCTGAGGGCGACCGCATCGGCCAGGAACCGCTCGGTCCAACGATCCGCCAGGGCCTCGATCGACACCCCGGCCGCAGCCGCGCCGCGGATGATCTTGTCGTCGATGTCGGTCACGTTCATCACCCAGGTGACCCGCGAGCCACGCCAGCGGAGGTGCCGGACCAGCAGATCGGCGAACAGGAACGACCGGAAGTTCCCGATGTGGGCGGGGCCGTAGACCGTCGGACCGCAGCTGTAGACCCGGACGTGACCGTCCTCGAGCGGGACGAGGTCGCGTTGGCGGCCGGACAGCGTGTCGAGCAGCCGCACGGTCATCGGGCCGATCCGAGCACGACCACGGCTCGCGCGGCGATCCCCCGCCCGGCTCCCTCGAACCCGGCCAGGTTCCCGCTCGACGCCTTGACGTTGACGCGGTCCGGCGGCAGGCCGACCAGGTCCGCGATCGCGGCCCGCATCTCGTCGAGTCGGCCGGCGAGTCGAGGGCGAGCCGCGACGATGGTCAGGTCGACCTGGGCGGGCCGAAGGCCGGCGTCGCGGAGCCGCCGTACGACCTCGGTCAGCAGCTCGGCGCTGGCGACCCCTTCGGGGGTGGTCGCATCGGCGGGGAAGATCCGGCCGAGATCGCCCAGGCCGGCCGCTCCGAGGAGCGCGTCGGCGACGGCGTGGAGGGCCACGTCGCCGTCCGAATGACCGTGGAGTCGGGGCGCGCCGTCGATCGAGATGCCACCGAGCGCGAGCGACTCGCCCGGTCCGAACGAATGACCGTCCTCCCCGAACCCGATGCGGGGCAGGTCCCGGCCGAGCAGGGCGTGGGTGGCCCGTCCGAGGTCGTCAAGCGTGGTCACCTTGAGATTCATCGGCTCACCGGGGATGGCATGGACCGGGATTCTACAGGCCTCGAGTAGACCGGCCTCATCGGTCCAGGTCTGTGGACCGTCGGCCGGGAAGCGCTCCAACGCCGCGAGCAGGATCGACCGCCTGACCCCCTGCGGGGTCTGCGCCGCCCCGAGCTCCGCCCGATCGACCGTGGCCGCGACCAGGTCGCCGTCGATCCGCTTGATGGTCTCGACGATCGGGACCACCGGGATCGCCGCGCCGTGGGCGGCCGCCGCCCGGGTCACCGCACCGACCAGCGCCGCCGAGACGACCGGCCGGCCACCATCGTGGACGAGCACGACCCGATCGCCCGCTCCGGGGTCGCGGCCGTCGAGCGACGTCAGCACGCGGAGCCCGGCGGCGGTCGACTGCTGGCGCCGGTCGCCGCCCCCGACGACGTCGATGACCGATCCGGGGAGCCAATCGGCGGCACGGACCGGCGCCACTGCGTCGCCTGCGACGACGAGGACGATCCGCTCGACCTCGGGGGCGGCCGCGACCGCCGCGAGCGTCCAGGCGAGCAGCGGGCGGTCGCCGATCGGCGCCATGAGCTTGTCGACCCCGCCCATCCGGCGGGACGCGCCCGCGGCGACGACGATCGCATCGGCCCGGACCGCTGCGCCGACCCCGGACGGGTCGGCGGGTCTGGCCGTCAATCCAGGCGCGGCTGGGCGAAGATCATCCGCCCGGCCACCGTCTGGAGGACGCGGGTGACGGCGACGTCGAGATCCTTGTCGATGTACCGGGCCCCGCCCTCGACGACGATCATCGTCCCATCGTCGAGGAAGCCGACGCCCTGTCCGGCCTCCTTGCCCTCCTGGATGACCCGGACCCGCAGCTCCTCGCCCGGCAGGACCGCGGGCTTGACCGCGTTGGCCAGTGAGTTGATGTTGAGGACGCGGAGGCCCTGCAGCTCGGCGACCCGGTTGAGGTTGAAGTCGTTGGTCAGGATCGCGCCGCTCCGCCGCTTTGCCAGGGCGACGAGCTTGGCGTCGACCTCCGGGATGTCCGGGAAGTCGTCGGTGACGATCTCGACCGGGGTCGGGGAATCCTTCTGCATCCGGGCGAGGATCTCGAGGCCGCGCCGACCGCGGTTCCGGCGCAGCGTGTCGGCGCTGTCGGCGATGTGTTGGAGCTCGTCGAGGACGAACCGCGGCACGACGAGCGTGCCGTAGATGAACCCGGACTCGGCGATCTCGGCGATCCGCCCGTCGATGATCGCGCTCGTATCGACGACGATGTGCGGGTCGCCTCGACGGACCGCCCCGTCCTCGGCCTCCGGCCGGCGGAAGATCCCGAGCGCCTCGGCGGCGGTGACGAGATCCTGCCGCTTGGCCACGGTCAGGCCGACCATCCCGAGTCCGAGCCCGAGCGACGTCGCCAGCGGCAGCCACTTCCCGAGCGGGTCGGGCAGGTTCGACAGCGGGATCCCGAGCAGCAGGCCCATCAGCAACCCGATGAGGAAGCCGCCGACGGCGGTCACGAACTCCGCGGTCGACAGGTTCTGGGCGCTTCGGACGAGCCATTCGGCCGGGACGATCGTGAGGTACGGCAGGAGCGCGAACCCGACCACGATCCAGGCCACCACCCAGGCCGCGAGGAAGAACCCGTAGTACGGGCCGCTCCGGTCGAACACGCCGCCGAGCGACGTCGCCAGCGCCAGGCCGACGATGCCGCCCAGAGCAGCGCCGAGGATGCGGATGTTCCGGATCACGGTGGGTGGACGCGCTCCCGGCTCAAGGCGGACGTGGGCGACCGCGGACCGTGCGGTGCGGGCGTCAGACTAGCATCGCCGGCGAGCGACTGTCGGTTTCCAGGGCCACTCCGATCGCCTCGCGGAGCGTCCCGACGGCCAGCACGTCCAGCCCATCGACGACCGGCGGAGGCCCTCCCCGGGCCGACCTGGGCACGATCGCCCGGACGAACCCCAGCCGGGCGGCCTCGCGCAGACGCCGTTCGAGCCCGGTGACGCTGCGCAACTCGCCGAGCAGACCGACCTCGCCGATCGCGACCGTCGCCGGTCGGACGGGACGGTCCCGAAGGGACGACGCCAGGGCCAGGGCGAGCGGCAGGTCGAGCCCCGGTTCCTCGAGGCTGAGGCCGCCGGCCAGGTTGGCGTAGACGTCGTGGCTGCCGAGACCGATCCCGGCCCGTCGGCCGAGGACGGCGACGAGCAGCGCCAGCCGGTTCGGGTCGATCCCCACCCCTGTTCGGCGGGGCGTGCCATAGCTGACCGGCGCGACGAGCGCCTGGACCTCGACGAGGAGCGGGCGGCTGCCCTCGAGGGTGGGCGCGACGACGCTGCCCGGTGCGGCACCGTCGTGCTCGACCAGGAAGGCCCGGGCCGGGTCGGTCAGCTCATCGAGCCCGTGCTCACCCATCTCGAACACCCCGACCTCCTCGGTCGAGCCGAACCGGTTCTTCGACGCGCGGAGCAGGCGCAGCCCGGCCGAGCGGTCGCCCTCGAGCCCGAGGACCGCATCGACGACGTGCTCGAGGGTCTTGGGCCCGGCGATCGTGCCGTCCTTCGTGACGTGGCCGACCAGGACGACGGCGATCCCGTCGCCCTTGGCCAGCTCCATCAGCCGGAGGGCGGACTCGCGGACCTGCCCGACGCTGCCGGCTGGCCCGTCGAGGTCGTCGACGGTGGCGGTCTGGATCGAGTCGACGATGACGAGGCCCGGCCGCTCCGTCCGCGCCAGCTCGACGATCCGTCCGATCTCGCTCTCGGGGACGACCCGGACCGCCTCGCCGGCCGGTCCGTCGAGCAGCCCGAGCCTCGAGGCGCGGAGACGGACCTGGCCGCTCGACTCCTCGCCGGTCGCGTACAGGACGTGGCCACCCGAGGGCCCGACCCGGGCGGCCACGCCCGCCGCGGCCTGGAGCAGCAGGGTCGACTTGCCGATGCCCGGCTCGCCGCTAAGCAGGACCAGCGAGCCCGGCACGAGGCCGCCCCCGAGGACCCGATCGAGCTCGCCGATGCCGACCGAGAGGCGCGGGATGTCCGCCTCCGCGATGGACCGCAGCGGCTCGGGCGCGCCGCGACCGGCCAGCACCACGGACGTGGACGGGCTGCGCCCGGCCCGGGCGGGCTCGCGAACGACGGTCTCGACGAGGGTGTTCCACGCCTCGCAGGTCCGGCACTGGCCCTCCCAGCGCAGGAATGCGTCACCGCACGATTGGCAGACGAAACGGCTGTGGCTCTTCGCCATCGGCCCGGCCGGCCGGCTAGTGGGCTTCGACGGGGGTCTTCTGGTCGACGGCGTGGATCGACAGGCCCGCTTCCTCGCCCTTCTCGACGATGATCGTCGTGCCGGGTTCGTAGATGCCGAGCAGGAGCTGTTCGGCGAGGACGTCTTCGATCATGTTCTGGATCACCCGGCGCAGCGGCCGCGCACCGTAGGCGACGTCGTAGCCGAGCTTGATGACGTGCTCCTTGGCCTCCTGGGTGACCTCGAGGCTCATCTGCTGGGCGCGAAGCTGATCGCGGACCCGCTGGAGCATGAGGTCGACGATCTCGGCGATCTCCTCGACGGTCAGGCTCCGGAAGACGACCGTCGCGTCGATCCGGTTCAGGAACTCGGGCCGGAAGCTTTGCTTGAGCTCCTGCTGGACCTTGTCCCGCATCAGCTCATAGGACGCCTCGGCGCGGGTCGCCTCGGTGTCGCCCTGGACCCGGAAGCCGAGTGACGAGTTCGTCTGGAGCTGCTTCGCCCCGAGGTTCGAGGTCATGATGATGATGCAGTTGCGGAAGTCGACGCGGCGTCCCTTGGCATCCGAGAGGTGTCCGTCCTCGAGGATCTGGAGGAGGATGTTGAACACCTCGGGGTGCGCCTTCTCCACCTCGTCGAGCAGCACGACGCAGTAGTTCTTGCGGCGGACCGCCTCGGTCAGCTGACCGCCCTCGTCGAACCCGACGTAGCCGGGGGGCGCCCCGACCAGCCGGCTGACGTTGTGGCGCTCCATGAACTCGCTCATGTCGATCTTGATGAGCGCGTCCTCGCTGCCGAACATGAACTCGGCCAGCGCCTTGGCCAGCTCGG
>JADGQI010000088.1 GCA_017881905.1 Chloroflexota bacterium | reverse complement strand
CATCGGTGTTCTTGTCGAGCGGGTCGCCGACACGGATCGTCGCGAGGCGGTCCTTGAGCTTGTCGATGAGCGGACCGGCGATCGACTCCTGGACGAGTAGGCGCGACCCCGCGCAGCAGACCTCGCCCTGGTTGAAGTAGATCCCGTTGACGATGCCCTCGACCGCCTGGTCCAGCGGCGCGTCGTCGAAGACGATGTTGGCCGCCTTGCCGCCGAGCTCGAGGGTCAGGCCTTTGCCCTGGCCGGCGATGCCCTTGGCGATGAGCTTGCCGACCTCGGTCGAGCCCGTGAAGGCGACCTTGTCGACGCCCTCGTGGCGAACGAGGGCCATCCCGATCTCGCCGGGGCCCGTCACGATGTTGACGACCCCTGCGGGCAGGTCCGCCTGGCGGCAGACCTCGGCGAACAGCAGCGCGGTCAGCGGTGTCGTGCTCGCGGGCTTGAGCACGACCGTGTTCCCGGCCGCCAGGGCCGGCGCGATCTTCCAGGCCAGCATCAGCAGCGGGAAGTTCCACGGGATGATCTGGGCAGCGACGCCCCGCGGCTTGGCGATCCGGCCGGGGAATGCGTACTCGAGCTTGTCCGCCCAGCCGGCGTAGTACCAGAAGTGCGCCGCCGCGAGCGGGACGTCGACGTCGCGGCTCTCCTTGATCGGCTTGCCCGAGTCCATGCTCTCGAGCACGGCGAACTCGCGGCTGCGCTCCTGGAGGATCCGGGCGATCCGGAACAAGTACTTGGCCCGCTCCCGGCCCGGCAGCCCACCCCAGCTCTTGCCCGTCGCTCGGCGGGCGGATCGGACGGCCTTGTCGACATCCGCCTCGGTGGCCCGGGCGACCTCGGCCAGGGGCTGCTCGGTCGACGGGTCGATCGTCACGAACGTGCCACCGCCCTGGGCGGCGACGTCCTTGCCGCCGATGAACAGGCCGTAGCGCGGCTTCAGCCTGACGATGTCCCTCGACTCCGGCGCCGGTGCGTACTCCCACGGGATCGCCTGGCCGTCGCCGAGGCCCCAGCTGTTGGGTGCCTGTGGGCCGCTCGTCGCAGGGGTGGTCGTGGTCGGCTCGATGTCGGTCGTCGTCGATCCGGTCTCGGTCGTCATCGTCGGCATTATGGCACCGGGGGTCGCACCGACTCGCGGACCCGGGGCCGCGGTGCCGCGGTGCCGCGGTGCCGCGGGTGATGCGGCGAGTCGCATCTCGGGAGGACCCGTCCTGGCACCTGGTCCATCCGTGATGCTGCTCGGTGCATCACCCGTGCTGTGCGTGTGGCGACCGATGCGGCGAGTCGCATCGTCGGTGGGAGGCCGCCGGCGCCCTGGTCGATCTGTGATCCTGCTCGGTGCATCACCCGTGCTGTGCGTGTCGCGACCGATGCGGCGAGTCGCATCGCCGGGAGGAGCCAGTTCGGGCTCTAGCGGCCCGGCGCGGTGGCCGATGCGCCGAGACCACGACCGCGGTGAACCCGGAGTAGACTCACCCGACAACCGAATACGCCTCCGGGGAGCGCGAACGCGCTGAGAGTGTGGCCGAGGCCACAGACCCGCCGAACCTGATCCGGCTCGTACCGGTGTAGGAAGCAGGCCGACCGTCGACTCGACGCCGTTCCCCCTTCGGGAGCGGCGTTCTTCGTGCGAGTCGGAGGTCCCCATCCAAGGTGAACCATCGCAAGCTCTTCGCCGCCTTGGCGATCGCTTCGGTCGCCGGCGTGCTCATCGGTGCGTGTGTGGGGTCCGGGCCGAGCCCCGGTTCCGGGTCGCCCGGCACGTCGCCCGCCGGCCCTCCGATCGGATCGGAAGCTCCGACGACCGTGGCCGGCACCTCGGTGGCGCCGCCCGGGACCGCCTCGCCGGCGCCTGCGACGCCGAAGCCTGCGACCGCCACGGTCCGGCTCGCCCTCGACTGGACGCCGAACACGAACCACACGGGGTTCTACGTGGCGCAGGTCGACGGCACCTATGCCGACCAGGCGATCGACCTGCAGGTGATCCCGTACGCCACCACAAGCCCAGAGATCCTCGTATCGTCCGGCGCCGCCGAGTGCGGGATCAGCACCCAGGAGGGCGCGACCTTCGCGATCGCGGCCGGCGCCAAGGAGCGCTCGGTGATGGCGATCCTGGCGCATACCGCGACCGAGATCGCGACGCGCGACGACGGATCGGTCTCGCGCCCGAAGGACCTCGATGGGAAGCTCTACGCCGGCTTCGGCCTGCCGCAGGAGGTCCCGGAGCTCCAGGCCGTGATCAGGCACGACGGTGGCACCGGGAAGTTCAAGGTGGCGACCCTCGACACGGCCGCGTACGAGGCCCTGTACGACGGCAAGGCCGACTTCACGATCACCTTCACTGCCTGGGAGGCGCTCGAGGCGAAGGAACGCGGGATCAAGCTCAAGACCTTCGCATTCACCGACTACGGCCTGCCCGACTCCTACGCCATCGTGCTCGTCTGCAACGACGACTGGCTGACCGCCCACCCCGACGTCGCACGGCGATTCCTCGCCGCCACGGTGGCCGGCTTCGAGCAGGCGGCGACCGACCCGGACGGCGCGGCCGCCAAGCTGATCGCGGCCAACCCCGGAGTGTTCGATCCGAACCCGGCCCTGCCCCTCGACTCGGCACGCTACCTGGCCGAGCACCAGCTGTACGGGGCGCCGGGGTCGGTCGGTCGGCAGACGCCGGAGACCTGGGCGAGCTACTCGGGGTTCCTGTTCGACACGGGGCTGCTGGCCGGACCCGACGGGAAGCCGCTCCCGACGCGACCCGACTTCGGGACCTACTTCACGAACGACTTCCTGCCATGACCGACGGCGACGAGCGTCCGACCGGGTCCGCGGCCGGGCACGGCGCGCTGGCGCGGGTCGGTCCGGCCCTCGGGCTCGTGGCGCTCATCCTCGTCGCCTGGGAGCTCGCGTGTCGGGTCCTCGGTATCGATCCGCTCACGCTGCCCGCCCCATCGCGGATCCTGACCGCGTTGTGGGACAGCCGCGCGGTCGCCGCCGGCCACTCCCTGACGACTCTCGGCGAGACGGTGGTCGGGTTCGGCGTGTCGGTCGTCTTCGCCGTCGCGGCCGCGCTGGCGATGGACCGGTCCGAGTGGGTCCGCCGGGCCCTCTACCCGATCCTCATCGCGTCGCAGACGATCCCGATCGTGGCCGTCGCACCGCTGTTCGTCCTGTGGTTCGGGATCGGCCTGCTTCCGAAGGTCATCGTTGTCGTCGTCGTCACGTTCTTCCCGATCACGGTCGCCCTGCTCGACGGACTGGCGATGGCGAGTCGCGACGCCACGGACCTCCTCCGTTCCATGGGGGCGAGCCGGTCGCAGCAGCTCCTCAAGCTCCGTGTGCCGGGGGCGATGCCGTCCTTCTTCACGGGGCTGCGGATCGCAGTGACCTATGCGGTCGTGGCCGCGATCTTCGGCGAGGCGGTCGGCGCGGTCGACGGGCTGGGGATCTGGATCGTCCTGTCGAAGAACCTGTTCCGGACCGACCTCGTCTTCGGCGCGATCCTCGTCACGGCGGTGATGACCATCGCCCTGTGGCTCCTCGTCGGCCTTGTCGAGCGCCTCGTCATCCCGTGGCATCGCGCGGCTCGCACGGCGGGCCGCTGACGGCGGGTCAGTCGATCGTGAAGTGGTCGGGGCCCTGGTAGCGGCCGGTCCGTTCCTTCTCGATCTGCATCAGGACGTCGTTGAGCAGCGACGACGCGCCGAAGCGGAATCGCTCCGGCGTCATCCAGCGCGGCCCGAGCGTCTCGTACAGGACGACCAGGTACTGGACGGCTTCCTTGGCCGTCCGGATCCCGCCGGCCGGCTTCATCCCGACGGCCCGACCCGTACCCCGCTCGAAGTCGCGGATCGCCTCGAGCATGACCAGGGTCACCGGCAGGGTCGCCGCCGGGGTCACCTTGCCGGTCGATGTCTTGATGAAATCGGCACCGGCGGCCATCGCCAGGATCGACGCCCGGCGCACGTTGTCGTAGGTCTCGAGCTCGCCCGTCTCGAGGATGACCTTGAGGTGCGTCTCGCCGCAGGCGTCCTTGATCGCGACGATCTCCTCGAACACGGTGAGGTAGTCGCCGGCGAGGAACGCCCCGCGGTCGATCACCATGTCGACCTCGTCCGCACCGGCCTCGATCGCCTGGCGCGTCTCGGCGAGCTTGATGTCGAGGAACGTCTGGCCGCTCGGGAACCCGGTCGCGACGCTGGCGACGCGGACCCCCGACGTCCCGAGCGTCTCGCGGGCCTCGGCGACCATCGCCGGATAGACGCAGATCGCCGCGACGTGCGGGATCGTCGGATCGCCCGGTTGGGGATGCATCGCCTTGACACATAGCGCCCGGACCTTGCCGGGCGTGTCCTTCCCCTCGAGGGTGGTCAGGTCGATCATCCGGATCGCCAGGTCGAGCGCCCACAGCTTCGAGGCCTTCTTGATCGACCGCTTCTTGAGCGCGTCTACCCGCTCGTCGACACCGACCTGGTCGACGGGGCTGACCCGACCGAGCAGCCCGCCGAGCGAGCCCGCACCGCCGTCGAACGCCCGGATCAGCTCGTGGGCGCGCTCGCGGGTGAGGCTGTCGGGATGCCGGATCGTGGTCATCGGTCGGTCAGGATACACCGCTCCCTGGCGTCGCCCTGCCCCGCCAACGCGAGCGGCGACCTAGCCGGGCGGCGTTCGGTCGCCCTCCGTCCGACCGCTCAGGACGAGCGCGCCCGCACTGACATACCCGAGC
The DNA here is from genome assembly GCA_017881905.1 of Chloroflexota bacterium. GTDB lineage: Bacteria > Chloroflexota > Limnocylindria > Limnocylindrales > CSP1-4 > Chersky-267. The sequence continues at coordinate 13,285 of JADGQI010000088.1, read as the reverse complement.
AGCGCCGAGCCGAGCATCGCGGTAGTCAGTCCGACGGTCACCGACATGAAGCCCATGACCGGCGGATAGACGATCGAGCCGATCACCGCGGTCCCGGCCAGGAACCCGCTGACGGCCGCCGACCGGTCCGGGAACCGGTCGCCGCCGATGGCCATGATCAACGGGTAGATGGGCCCCGATGCGAAGCCGACCACGGCGAACAGCGCGATCGACAGCTCGAGCGACGGCGCGATCAGCGCCACCACGATCGTCGACGCCGCCACGAGGCTCGACGCGATCGCCAGGCGGAGATGGTCGAACCGATCGGCGAACCGAGCCGAGACGAGGCGTCCGAGCAGGTTGCCCGCCCAGAACAGCGACAGGGCGGCGGTCGCGGTGCTCAGCGGAGCGGCGCTCAGGTAGCGCACGAGCCAGCTCGACACACCGATCTCCGAAGCCACGTAGCAGCCGATGGCGACCGCCAGCAGGATCAGTGGAAGGGCGTAGCCGATGGATGCCGACGAGCCCCCATCCGGCCGATGGTGCCGGCCGGATGGGAGTCCGCTGAGCGCCAGCAGGATCGCCAGCGGGAACGCCACGAGCGTTGTGCCGAGGATCACGGCCTGCCACGGGACCCCCGCGTCGACGAGTCGGCCGACGACGAGCGGGGACGTCAGGGCGCCAAGGCTGAAGAACAGGTGGACGCGGTTGAGCGCCTGCCCACGCGACGTCGGATAGAGGTCGATGTACAGCCCGTTGACGCCACCGTCGATCGCCCCCGAGCCGAGCCCGAGCGGCAACGCGGCGAGCAGGAACAGCGACCACGACGGCACCGTCCCCATCGCCAGGAGGCCGACGCCGACCACCGCAGCGGCGAATGAGAGGACCGCGCGCCGACCGAGCCGTTCGGTCGCGTACCCGCCGATGAGGGAGCCCGTGACGTACGCGACGGCGTCGATGAAGTAGAACAGCCCGATCCCGGCATCCGTCTGACCGAACCCGCCCTCGACCGAGCGGATGAGCGACGGGACGAGCAACCCGGTCCAGCCGATGAGCAGGAAGCCGAGACCGCCGAGCACGGCCGCGGTGCTCCGGCGCTGCAGGAGTGGGAGGGTCACGCTCGAATCCTAGCGACCGGCGGACCCGCTCGGTCCCCCGCCGTTACCTCCCCGCGCGGACCTTGGGAAGCGGCGGCAGGCCGCCCTTGGCCTCGATGAGGTAGTGGCGGAACCAGGCCCCGACCTGGACCAGGTTCTCCACGCGGCGGAAAGGAGTCCCGGAGCGGGTCAGCTCGTGGGTCTCGTCCGGGACGCGCATCATCCGGACCGGTCGCCCGAGCGAGCGGAGGACGGTGAACAGCTCCTCGCCCTGCCCGATCGGCGTCCGGAGGTCCTTCTCCGAGTGCTGGATGAGCAAGGGTGTCCGGATCTCCTCGGCGTAGGTCAGTGGGGACAGCTCGCGATAGAGCGCCGGATCCTCCCAGGGCGCGGCACCGAACTCCAACCGACCGAACTCGGGACCGGCGATGTCGCCCGTCATCATCTGGCTCACGAGGTCGTTGACCGAGCGGCAGGTGATGGCGGCCTTGAAGCGCTGGTCGTGGCCGACGATCCAGCTCGTCAGGTAGCCGCCGTACGATCCCCCGGTGACCCCCAGCCGCGACGGATCCGCGGCGCCGTCCGCGACGAGCGCCTCGACGCCCGCCAGCACGTCCCGGGTCGGGCCGTGGCCCCAGTCTCGGTGGTTCGCCGCGTTGAACTCCTGGCCGTACCCCTCGGAGCCGCGCGGGTTCGCGTACCACACGCCGATGCCGGCTCCCGCCAGGCACTGGAACTCCCATGACGGGGACCAGCCGTACAGCGTGTGCGGGCCGCCGTGGATCTCGAGCACGAGCGGCGCGGCGCGGCGCGGCCGACGGCCGGGGTGGGCGACATCGGACGCCGGCACGTGCCAACCCTGGACGCGGTGGCCGTCGACCGTGGACCAGCGCGTCTCCGGCTCGGCGAGGGCGATCCCGTCGAGGGCCGGTGCGTTGATGTCGGTCAGCCGCCGGAGCTCGAGCGGTCTCGTGAGCCGACGTGCGGGCACGTCGACGACGTGGACGTCGGGCAGCGCCGCCGGCGCCGAGCGGATGACCGCCACGCGGGTGGAGCCGGCCGTGCGACGGGGCACGGCATCCCAGCCGGACAGGTAGTGGCGACCGTCGGTCAGCCGCTCGAGCGCACCATCGGTGACGGCGATCCGCCAGAGCTCGTAGGCACCGTCGATCGGGGCCGTGAACAGGATCGAGTCGCCGTCGGCGGTCACGGCCAGGTGCCCTTCCTCGCCGATCGTGACATCGCTGTTCATCGCCGAGCCGGGCATCAGGTCGTGTCGTCCGGACAGGTCGCGCCCGCCCCGCGGGCCGTTCTGCGAGCCGTCCGCGGCGAACAGCCAGATGTCGTTCCGACTCCCCGCGGCGGCCGGGAACCGATGACCGAGGACCGCCAATGACCGGCCGTCGGGCAACCAGGCCGGCGATGCGAAGAAGCCGCGCCCGCCGGTCACCCGCGTCCGTGCGCCGGTCGCGACGTCGACGACGAAGACGTCGCTTCGCCAGCGGATGTCGCGATCAGGAGCGGGGTCGGCGGCGAACGCGATCCGGGTCCCGTCCGGCGACCAGGTCGGCTGCTCGACCCCACCGACGATGTCCGTCAGGCGCCGCGCCGAGCCGGTCGCCACATCGACGATCCAGAGCTGCGGCAGGCGAGCGTAGGTGAACCCTGCGCCGTTGAGCATGACCCGGAGGCGATCGACGTAGTGGTAGTCGGCGGGCGGCGGATCCCCAGGTCTCGGCTTCGCTCCGGCCATGCCGCGACGTCGCGCATCCTCCTCGCGGGTCGCTCCGTGCGACGAGCTGAGGACCGCCAGGTGACGGCCATCGGGTGACCAGGCGAAGCCGTCGACACCGCGCGGAAGGTCGGTCAGGCGACGCGCCTCCCCAGGACCGTCGAGCGGGAGGAGGTGGACCTGGCCGGCGTCCTCCCGATCGTCCGGCGCGCCCGGGAGCTCCTCGACGGCGAGGCGGCGATCCGACAGGAACGCGAGCGTCCGGCCGTCCGGCGAGAAGCGTGGGTGACCGTCGCGCTTGGCGCCGATCGTCAGCTGACGAGCCGGCGCGGAGCCGTCGGTCGGCACCGTCCAGAGCGCCTGTCGATAGCCGTCCTTCGACGGGGCGACCGTCTGAAGGGAAAACACCACACGGTTCCCGTCGGGCGCCACGCGGGGGCCCGACAGGACCCGGAGCGCGTACAGATCGTCGGGTCGCGGGGCGCGGAGCGCGGTCGTCTTGGCCATGGCCGCGAGTCTAGCCGGTACCATCGCCGGGCGATGACGTCATCCGACGGCGACCAGCTGAGCTTCCGGATGGATCCCGAGCGTCCCGGTCCGCCGACGGCGCTCAGGCACATGCTGGCGCGCACCGTCGAGGCGCCGTTCGACGACGCGGACGACTTGTTCGAGCCGTGGTGGGGCGGCGAGCGCGCCTTCGCCTACGTCGACGTCGATCCGTCCAGTGGCGAGGGCACCGTGCGGATCGTCGACCGGCGCGGTCGCGACCGCGCCGGGGTCCTTCCGGAGCTGACCGGGACCGGCGGGCTCATCGGTCGTCTGGGCGGTCACGCCGCGGTCCTCGACGGTTCGCTCGTCGTGGTCGACGCGGCTGGCCGGACCGACACGGCCGGCCTTGCCGACCGGCTCGCCGGCCGGCCCGGCGGGATCGTCGTGTACCTCGCCTTCGACCTCGTCGCCATCGACGGAGTCCCGCTCCTGGCCGAGCCGCTCGAACGGCGCCGCGAGCGCCTCGAGCGGACGGTCGAGGCCGGCAGCTCGGTGCTCGTCGTCCCGGCGATCCGCGGCGAGGGTCGAGCGCTCCACGCTGCGGCCAGTGCCCAGGGTATCTCCGCCGTCGTCGGGCGGCATCGACGCAGCCCGTACCTGTCGGGCGTCCGGAGCCGGCTGTGGCGGCTCGTGCCGGCGGATCCGGCGGCCGCCGGTGAGACGGGGCCGAGAGCGGAGGGGGCCGGCACGGTCGACCCGGACGACGGTCCGTCTGCTCAGGCCGGCACCACGCCGATCCTGGCGCTCATCCAGCGACTTCCGCTCGACCTCGGCGACTGAGCGGTCAGCCGATCGCCGTCCGAGCCGCGCGGAGGAAGTCGCGGATGCCCGGGCGTTGCCCGTACAGCAGCACCCCGGTCGCGTAGATCCGGGACGCGAGGACGAGGACGACCGCGCTCGACGCCGCCAGGATCCCGGCCGACAACAGGATCTCCCATGGTTCGACCCGTCCGACCAGGATCCGCGAGAGCATCACGAACGGGCTCGAGAACGGCACGAACGACATGACGACCATGAACGTCGAACCGACCGTGCCGATCCCGGTCACGGCGATGATGTAGCTCGCCATCGAGATGAGGCTCAAAGGAAGGGCCAGCTGCTGCACGTCCTCCTGCCGGCTGACGAGGGAGCCAGCGGCCGCATAGAGCAGCGCGTAGAGCACGAATCCGAGCACGAAGAACATCAGGAAGGCGGCCAGGATCGGCAGGGTCAGCCCCTGGAGCGGCGCCTCGCCGGCCGGCCCCGGGCCGAGCAGGAGCGCCGACAGCGGCTCCTGGAGGAGGACCACGACGGCGGCCGGCAGGAGGATCGCGACGTACTGGGTGAGGCCGGCGCCGCCCACGCCGACGACCTTCCCGACCAGCAGCTCGCGGGGGGTCGCAGCGCTGATGAGCAGCTCCATCACCCGGGTGCTCTTCTCGGCCGCGACACTGGTCGCGACCCACATCCCATAGATCGTCAGGGTGATGAAGATCAGGATGATGAGGATCGTCGACAGGACCGCCCGGCTGGCCGTCGCCTGGGCACCGATCGGGCGGCCGGCGTCGGTCGCGCCGGTGGTCGACTCGACCGAGAAGTTGGGCGGACGGAACTGGGCGCCCGCATCCAGGACGCCGACGCCGAACGAGGCGAACTGCATCACCTGGCTGATCGTGCTGTCGGATGCGCCCGAGGTCCGGAAGGTGAAATCGAGGCCGCGGTCGGTCGCCCTGGAGACGGTCAGGACACCGCGGAGATCGCCCGCGTCGACGCCCCGTGCGGCCGCTCCCGCGTCGGCGAGCTCGACGAAAGCGTACGGCTTCCGCCAGGTGGCCGGATCGCTGCCGTCGGGCACCCTGTTGAGGATGCCGTCGAGGACCTCGATGGACTTCGTCCGCAGGTCGGGCTCGGCGCTGACGATCCCGATCCGGACGATCGTGCTCCGGTCGATGTAGCGGACGGCGATCGGGGCGAGCGCCAGGCCGACGGCGACGACGACGAGCACCATCGTTGCTGCCAGGAAGGTCCGCGTCCGGACCCGATCGAGGTATTCGCGTCGGGCGATGAGGGCGCCGTTCTTGCGAAGACCGGGGCTCGTCCGGCCGGCTCCACTCACGACGGGACCGTCTCCGGCGTGCCGCTCGGGGTGAGCACCAGATCGTCGGGATCGCCCGGCCGGACTCCGACGCGCTCGATGAAGATCTCCTCGAGCGACGGGTCGGCGATCTCGAACCGGGCCACCCGATCGCCTCGGTCCAGCACCGCCCGGAGGATCGCCTGCGGATCGACCCCGCGGGGCACCGTCAGCTCGACATAGTCGGCCCCCGGCCGGGTCAGCCGCGCGCCCTGGAACCCATCGAGCCAGGCGAGGTGATCGGGCCCATCCGCCCGTCCGTCCTCATCGAGGGCGATCCGGATGACCTGGCGCCCCGACGCGCGCTTGACCTCGCGAACCGCTCCGCCCACGACCACGCGACCGCGGTCGACGATGACGATCGACTCGCACAGCGCCTCGACGGTCTCCATCTGGTGGGTGGAGAACACGAGGGTCTTTCCTCGCCCGCGCATCTCGAGGAACGCCTCGCGCATGATCGCGCTGTTGACCGGATCGAGGCCGCTGAACGGCTCGTCCATGATCAGGACCTCGGGGTCGTGCACGATCGCGGCGATGAACTGGACCTTCTGCTGGTTGCCCTTGCTCAGCTCGTCGGTCCGGCGATCGGCCGCTGACGGGATCCGCAGACGCTCGAGCCATTCGCGCACCGTCCTGGTCGCGTTCGATCGCTCGACGCCGTACAGGCCGGCGAAGAAGACCAGCTGATCGAGGACCGTCATCCTCGGGTACAGGCCGCGCTCCTCGGGGAGGTAGCCCCACGTCCTGCGGGGAAGCTCGTCGGTCGGGCGCCCGAGCCAGGTCGTGGTCCCTTCGTCCGGCTTGAGGAGGTCGAGGACGATCCGGATCGTGGTGGTCTTCCCTGCCCCGTTCGCGCCGAGGAATCCGAAGATCGCGCCGCGCTCGACCCGGAAGTCCATCCCGTCGAGGGCGACGACCGGACCGAACCGCTTGACGAGGCGGTCGATGACGAGGGCCATCACCGGAGCATACCCGCGACCCGCGGACCCGTCCCCAGGACGTTCGGTGCGGTGCGGACCGGGACCGAACGGTGGGTACAATCGAGTGGTGACGATCCACGATCCAGGCTCGGGCCCCAGCATGGCCGCCCCCTCGGGCGCCGCCACCGCGCCCGCGAGGATCCACGCCGATCGTGCCGCGGGCACGCTCGAGATCGACTGGCGGGACGACCACCGGACCTCGTACGACGCGGTGACCCTCCGCTGGCTGTGCCCCTGTGCGTTCTGCCGCGGCGAGGCCGGTCTGCCGGGCTGGCTCGACTCCGCGCCGGAGCTGACCTCGGAACAGACCCGGCTCGTCGACATGCAGCTGGTGGGCCAGTACGCGATCGCCCCGACCTGGGGTGACGGCCACCACACGGGCTACTACTCGTTCGCGACGCTGCGCGACATGTGCCCATGCGACCAGTGCACGGAACGGCGCTCGTCCGAAGGTCGGGCGACCATCGGCCGGCCAGATCATGCCGGCCACGCCGGCGACTCACGTCCCGAAGCAGGAGACGACCGATGATCATCGCCACCACCCCGTACGTTGCGGGTCAGCGCGTCGCCGAGACCAAGGGCCAGGTCTTCGGGCTGGTCGTCCGGAGTCGAGGCCTGGCCGGCAATCTCGCCGCCGGGCTGCGTTCGCTCGTCGGCGGCGAGATCCACGAATACACGACCCTGCTCGAGGACACCCGCCGCCAGGCGATCGACCGGATGGTCGAGAACGCCACGCTCGTCGGGGCCAACGGCGTCCTGTCGATGCGTTTCGACTCGTCCGAGCTCGGCGGGACCATGTCGGAGATCGTGGCCTACGGCACGGCCGTGGTGCTCGTCCCTGACGCGAGCGCCACGCCGAGCGTCGAGTAGGCCGAGGCGCACCGATGCTCGGGACCGCCCGCGTCATCCTGATCGCCTCGGGGCTCGCGTCGATCGCCGGGGGCTTGGCTATCCTGGTCGCCGGCGGTCGAGGCTCGTTCATCGGCGCGCTCTCGCTGTTCCTCATCGGCCTCGCCCTGATCGGGTCGGCCGCCCTCGAGCGACTGCGCTACCGCTCGAACGCCCACGACACCCGGGCGGCCGTCCCCGGTCCTGCCGGGGGCGAGCCGCCCGGTCCGCTCGAGCCGCGCTTCGAGCCCACCGATGAGGTGTTCGTGGACCCCACGAGCCGGCTCCGGACGCGCGTCTTCCTGGACCGGCGGACCGGCGAGCGTCGATACCAGGCCGAGGAGTAGGCCGCCGGCCCTTGCGGGACTCACGGGTCTGCTGCCGACAGGACGTCCGACCCAGTCCGGAGGTCCCGGGGGGCCGTGCTACGCTTGGTGACCACATCGATGCGCGCACGATCCATCGACGGTAGTGTCGACGCGTCTCAAGACCACCGGGGAGCCACTCGTTCGATGTCAGCCGCACGGTCCGCCCGGGCCGAGAACCGTCCGACGCGACTTCGGCGCGTCCCGACCAAGGCGGGCCTGCGCTACATCAACCGTGAGCTATCGTGGCTCGACTGGAACGCCCGCGTCCTGTACCAGGCCCAGGACGCCAGGAACCCGCTTCTCGAGCGAGTGAAATTCCTGGCGATCTTCGCCAACAACCTCGATGAGTTCTTCCAGGTCCGCATCGCCGGCCTCCGCCAGCAGGCCGCCGCTCGCTCCGCCAGGGAGTCGCCTGACGGGCTGTCCGCCGCCCGTCAACTCGAGCTCATCCGACCGGTCGTTCGGCACCTCGTCGCGGAGCACTCGACGGCCTTCGCCGAGATCCGCAAGTCGCTCGCCGAACAGGGGATCTCGATCGTCAAGTACAGCAAGATCCCGGAGCACCACGCCCGCCTCCGGGAGCGCTTCATCGACGAGATCTTCCCTGTGCTCACGCCACTCGCGGTGGACCCCGGTCATCCGTTCCCGTACATCAGCACGCTCAGCCTGTCGATCGCGGTGGGTCTCCGGGACCCGGAGAGCGGCGAGCGCCGCTTCGCCCGGGTCAAGGTGCCGCCCGTCCTGCCCCGGTTGATCGAAGCCGAGCCGAACACCTGGGTCCTGATCGACCAGGTCATCTCGAACAACCTTGACCTCCTGTTCACCGGGATGGAGATCACCGACGCGCACCTCTTCAGGGTGACCCGCAACGCGGACCTCGAGATCGAGGAGGATGAGGCCGGCGATCTGCTCCTGGCGATCGAGGAGGAGCTCCGGCGCCGGCGCTTCGGCGAGGCCGTCCGGCTCGAGGTCGAGCGGAGTATGCCCCTCGCGACCCGCCAGATCCTCCTCGATGGGATCGGTCTCGGCGTCGAGGACTGCTATGACATCGCCGGGATGCTCGACCTGACCGGTTTGTTCGAGATCGCCGGGCTCGATCGGCCCGATCTGCAGCTGCCGACCTGGACCCCCGTCGTCCCGCCCCGGCTGGTCCCGCCCGACGAGGACGAGCCGACCGATGTCTTCGCTGCCGTCCGGTTCGGCGACATCCTGGTCCACCACCCGTACGAATCGTTCGCCGCCTCGGTCGGACGGTTCATCACCCAGGCCGCGGAGGATCCCGAGGTCCTCACTATCAAGCAGACCCTGTACCGGACGTCGGGCGACTCACCGATCGTGCGGGACCTCATCCGCGCCGCCGAGCGCGGCAAGCAGGTCGTCGTCCTGGTCGAGATCAAGGCGCGCTTCGACGAAGAGGCCAACATCGTCTGGGCGCGCAAGCTCGAGCAGGCCGGCGCCCACGTCGTGTACGGACTGGTCGGCCTCAAGACCCACTCGAAGGTCGCATTGGTCGTGCGGCGCGAGGGCTCGCTCCTGCGTCGATACGTCCACATCGGGACCGGCAACTACAACCCGAAGACCGCCCGGTTGTACACGGACCTCGGGCTCCTCTCCTGCCGGCCCGAGCTCGGGGCGGACGCGACGGACCTGTTCAACGTCCTAACCGGGCTATCTCGCCAGCGCGACTTCCGCCGCCTGCTCGTGGCGCCGCACAGCCTGCGCAATCGGATCCTGGCACTGATCGAGCGCGAGATCGAGTTCGCCAAGGCCGGACGCGAGGCTCGGATCGTCCTCAAGCTCAACGCCATCGTCGACCCCGAGTCGATCTCGGCGCTCTACCGGGCCAGCCATGCCGGCGTGGACGTCGACCTGATCATCCGCGGCATCTGCTCGGTCCGCCCCGGCGTCCCCGGTCTGTCCGAGCGTATCCGGGTCCGCTCGATCGTCGGCGAATTCCTCGAGCATTCGCGCATCTTCGGCTTCGCCAACGGCGGCATGCAGGAGTGGTACATCGGTTCGGCGGACCTGATGGAGCGGAACCTCGATCGACGGGTCGAGGCCGTCGTCCCGATCGAGGACGCCGAAGCGGCAGCCCGCATCGAGGCGATCGTCCGGACGATGCTCGCCGACGACCGCCGTTCGTGGCAGCTCGGGACAGATGCCGTGTGGCGGCGGACCGAGGAGCTGACCGGCGTCGAGGGTACCGTGGACACGTTCGCCGAGCACCGACGCTTCGCGCTCGAGGCCGCGCGCGATGCGACCGCGCCGCATCGACCGGGCTCGATCCTCGGCTCGCTGGATCCCCGGGCATGACGGTCGAACGACCGCTCGAGATCGAGCTCAAGTACGCGGTCGCCGACCGGGCCATCGGCGAGCGGCTGCTCGATGCCGACACCCTGGCAGGGTTCCGGGCTGTCGGCGCAGCGCGGCCGACCCAGCACGAGGATCGCTACATCGACTCCGCCGACGGCGCGCTGGCTCGAGCGGGCTATGCGGCTCGCTTGCGGACTTCGTCGAGCGGGACGGTGGTGACGGTCAAATCGACCGAAGAGGGAGAAGGTTCGCTCCATCGGCGCGAGGAGCTCGAGGGACCAGCCGACCGGACCCCGGAGGCCGCCGCCTGGCCACCGTCGGCCGCACGCTCGCTCATCCTCGAGCTGTGCGGAGACGCTCCCCTGCTCGAGCTCGTGACGATCCGCCAGTTCCGCCGGAAGCGTGACCTCGAGCTGCCGAGCGACGACGCGGCCGTCGAGCTCAGCCTCGACGAGGTCGACGTCGTCGCACGCGGCCGGGTCGTCGAGCGTTTCCTCGAGCTCGAGCTGGAGCTCACCCGGGGCTCGGTCGCAGCCCTCGCACCCCTCCAGGCACTGCTCGACGGGCACCACGGACTGACGTCCGCGCCAGGGTCGAAGCTGGCGCGTGCGCTCCAGGCGGCACGTCCGACCGCCGCTCGAGCGGCGGCCCGGGCCCGCCAGACCGAGCCGGCGACCCGGCGGCCACCGACCCGGACGTCGTCGGCGCGGACCGGGCCGACGCCCGAGCCCGCGACGATCCCCGAACCGGAAGCGGTGATCGTCGCCGAGCCGCCGGCCGAGTCGGGAGCGACGACGGATCGGACCGAGCACGCTGCACCCGCCGATGTCGTGGAGGCGAGCGAGCCCGCCGAGGCCGAGACCCCGACCGGCGATGACGCGAAGCAGGCGGCCGCCGCGGGCGACGATCGCGAGCCGTCCCCGCCCGAGCCGGCGGAAGCGTCACCGATGACCTCGGAGGACGGCCCGGTCGAAGGAGCGGTGATCGACCTCGATGCGCTCGACGACACGCCCGAGCTGATCGAAGAGGCCGAGGCCGTCCCAGCGCCGATCCTCGGCGCGCCGTCGAATATCGAGCTCGTCGGGATGATCCCGGTCGGCAAGACGCCGGGGATCGGTGCCGACGACCTGCACGCCGAGGCCGGACGCAAGGTCTTCCGGTTCCACCTGGCTCGGATGCTCGCGCGCGAGGAGGGGACCCGGGAAGGTACGGACCTCGAGGAGCTCCACGCCATGCGGGTGTCCACGCGACGGATGCGCGCCGCTTGGCGGGTCTTCGGCGATGGCTTCCGACCGGACCGAACGGCGAAGTTCAAGCGCCGCCTGCGGACGATCGCGGCTCGGCTCGGAACGGTCCGCGACCTGGACGTGCTCATCGAGGCGACGACCGCATTCGCGGCGGCGTTGCCGAGCGGGGAGCGTGACGGGCTCGACCCGCTGATCGAGTCGTGGCGCGAACAGCGCGAGGCAGGCCGGCGGCTCCTCATCCGAGAGCTCGACTCCGGTGGGTACCGTCGCTTCATCGACGACTACAGCGAGTTCGTGGTCACCCCTGGCGCGGCCATCCTGCCCGTCGACCCGACCAACCCGCATCGCGTTCGCGACACCGCGGGGTCACACATCTGGCGGGCGTACGAGCACGTTCGGGCCTACGAGTCGGTCCTGAAATGGGCGGATGTGCCGACCCTCCACCAGCTCCGGATCGAGGCGAAACGCCTTCGCTACACCCTCGAGTTCGTGCGCGAGGCGCTCGGGCCTGAAGCACCCGCGCTCATCTCGAGGGTCGTCGCCCTCCAGGATCACCTCGGCGCGATGAACGACGCCGAGATCGGCGCGCACATGGCTCGGGCCTATCTCGTCGAGCACGCCGGCGACCTGACCGACGCCCAGTCCTCGGCGATCAGCCGCTACCTCGTGGCGCGCGAGCGCGAGGTCGCCCGATTGAAGCGAACGGTCGGCGTCCCGTGGCGGAGCGTCGCCGGCCTGACCTTCCGGCGCGCCCTGGCGCGGACGATCGCGGCGCTCTAGCCGGACTGCTCCTTGGTCCCGCGGACCAGGTTGTCGCGCCAGCCCGCATCGTCGCGAAGGATGGCGCGGATGAGCCCCTCGCGGATGCCCTGCTCGGACGCACGGATGCGCTCGATCCGATAGCGCGCGGCCAACGAGGCGACGATCGCAGCGCCGGCGGGCATGATCCGGGCTCGGCGCGGGTTCAACCCGAAGAGCTCGGCGAGGCGGTCCGCTCGCTCGCTGCCTGACATCGCCACGGCGAGGGCGATCCCGGCCTGATCGATGACGCGCTCGCCGAAGCCGGGGCCGGTCGCGATCCTCGCGACGCCGTATGCGGTCCCGCCGACGGCGATGACCTCGCCCAGCTCAAGGTCCGGCGCGGCCGACACGATCCGGTCGGCCTCGCGCCGCAACGCGAGGACCTGCGCCCGACTCGGCGGGTCGTCGGCCACGACGGTCGCGGTGAGCCGTGACGCCCCGAGCGGAAGGCCGACGACGAAGCTGGAACCGTCGGCGCGCGCCACGATGATCTCCGTGCTCCCGCCGCCGATGTCGACGATCGCAAGATCGCGGTCGATCGGCCCGCCCGTCACGCCGAGGAGGGTGAGTGCGCCTTCCTCGTCCTGGTCGAGGACGTGGACGGGGACGCCGGTCGCACGCTCGATCTCGTCGCAGGCGCGACCGGCGTCGGCGGCGTGCCGGAGCGGGTCGGTCCCGACGATCGCGATGGGCTCCGCTTCGAGGCGACGAGCCTCGTCGACATAGGCGGCGAGCGTCCGAACGAGATCGCCGCGCGCCTCCCGGCCGAGCATCCCGGCGGCGGCGATCCGCGCGCCGAGGCCGAGGATCTCGGACAGGTCGAGCACGGGTTCGACGACGCCGTCCACCAGATCGCCGATGAGCAGGTGGACGGACGTCGAACCGATATCGATCGACGCTGCGCGGCGAGCCTGACTCACTCCCCTTCGGCCGGCGCCTCGTCGGTCGACGACTCCTGCCCGGCCGCAGGCTTGGGCTCGGGCGTGGGCCCCACCTCGGCCGTCGGCTGAGGCTCCGGCTCAGGTGTCGGCTCGGGCGTCGGCTCGGGCTCTGGCGTCGGCTCGGGTTCTGGCGTGGGCCCTACCTCGGCCGTCGGCTGAGGCTCCGGCTCAGGCGTCGGCCCGGGCATCGGCTCTGGCGTCGGCCGAGGCTCCGGCTCAGGCGTCGGCCCGGGCATCGGCTCTGGCGTCGGCCGAGGCTCCGGCTCAGGCGTCGGCT
>JADGQI010000011.1 GCA_017881905.1 Chloroflexota bacterium | reverse complement strand
GTCCTCCGGACGGACCTCGACGGGAGCGTGGAGGTGACCCTCGACGGGGTCCGCGGTCTGGAGGTCCGGCCGGATCGCGTCGTGGCCGCCGGCGCCGAGCTCGTCGCCCCGCCGCAGACCGCGGGAGCCGCTGTGCCGATCGCCTTCTCATGCGGGATCCCGCCGCCCGTCGCGAGCAGGCCCGTATCATCGGGGTGATGAACCCCCCTCCCCCGATCACCCTCGCCTTCTACTACGGCGACGACACCTACTCGATCGACCGTGCGGCGGTCGCGCTGGCGACCAGCGTGGCCGGGCCGGATGAGCCTCCGCTCGGCCGATGGCGCGTGACCGGAGCCGCCACGTCGGCCGCGGCCATCGGCGAGCGGATCGCGACGGGGGCGCTGTTCGGGGGCGGGACGCTGGCGATCGTGAACGATCCTGCCCCGCTGATCCGCGCCAAGGGCAACCGGGACGAGCTCATGGCGATCCTCGCCACGATCGCCCCGGGGAACGCGCTGGTGTTCGTGGAGGGTCTCGATCGCTATCCGAAGGACGGTCGCCTGACCGGAGCGGGTGCGACGCTTGCCGCGGCCGTGGAGGGGGCGGGCGGTGAGGTGCGTGGGTTCGCCGCGCCGACCTCGGGCGGGATGGCGCGCTGGATCGACGATCGTGCGAAGGAGCGGGGGATGACGCTCGAGCGCGGAGCCGCCCAGGTGCTCGCGCAGCGGGTCGGGGCGTTCGTGCGCGAGGGCGACATCGACCGGCGCCGGCAGGGTCAGCTGGCCGCCCAGGAGCTCGACAAGCTCAGACTCTACCGACCGGAGGGGCCGGTGACCGCGGATGATGTCCGTGCGCTCGTGGCCGAAGCGATCCCGGCCTCCACCTGGGCGCTCCTCGACCTGATCGCGTTCCGGCGGACCCGCGACGCCGCCGACCTCCTCGAGCGTGTCCTGGACGTGACGCCGGAGCCGGTCGTCCTGGTCCAGCTCCACCGCCGCATCCGGGAGCTGCTCGAGGTCGCCGACCTGGTCGGATCGGGGACGCGCATCAGTGAGCTGCCGCGTACCTTGAAGCTCCACCCGTTCCGCGCCGAGCAGCTGGCCAAGCAGGCCGCGGGCTGGACCCCGACCGAGCTGGAGGGAGCCCTCGACGGCCTGCTCGACCTCGACGCGACGGTGAAGGGGGCCGGAGGAGCGATGGTCGGAGAGCCGACGCGGCGGCTCGCGTTCACGACCTGGCTGGCGACCCGGGTCGCGACGACGACCGCGCCGTCCTCCCGGGGGTAGGGGACCCGAACGGAGCTCGACGGCCTACCGGCCGGAGGACCAGGCCTGCTCCTGGAGCACCAGGTCGCTTTCGATAGCGAACGTGCAGACCGCCCGCTCGAGATCAAGCAGATCGAGCAGGTCCGGATCGACGAACAACTGGACGCACCCCTGACAGAGGCTGCCGGGGATCCCGAAGCACAGCCGCTCCGAGCTGTCGTCCAGCCGGAAGGCCGTGTCGAATCGACTGACGACGAGCTTGCTGGTGCAGCGGGGGCAGCGCTCTCGGGTGCGCGACATCCGGTCCGACCTCTGGATTGAGCACCTCGTGGCGCCCGGACCCGGATTCAACGCTGGGCCGGACCACCCCGGACATGACCCGACAGTACTACCCCCGTCGGCGGCCCCAGGGTCGCGCCCCGAGACGGCGAGTCACTGGACGCGGAGGACGGTCCGGGCCTCGGACCAGTGCTTTTCGAGCTCGTAGAAGTCGCGCTCCGGCGGCGTGAAGATGTGGACGATCACCCCGCCGAAATCGAGCAGGACCCAGTGCGACGCGGCGACGCCCTCGCGACCGATCGGGCGTACGCCTTGCTCCCGGAGACCCGACACGATGCCGTCGGCGATCGCATCGAGTTGGCGCTCGGATCCACCCGAACAGATCACGAACGCGTCCGCCAGCGTCGTCAGCTCGCCGAGATCGAGCAGGACGATGTCGGCCGCCTTCTTGTCCTCGGCCAGCTCGACCACCCGACGCGCCGTGGCGAGCGATGACTTGCGATCCTGTCCGGTCAGCTCGGTCCGGGCGGGCAACCCCGGCCGGGGCTTGGACGCGGCGGTGGCACGGGTGGGCCTCGGCTCGGGCGCGAGCGCCCCGGTCGTCGCCACCGCGCCGACCGCGTTCGCGGCGGTCTTCGGCTTCGTGGCGGCGGCCTTCGGCTTCGTGACGGTGGTCGGCTTCGTGGCGGCGGCCTTCGGCTTCGTGGCGGTGGTCGGCTTCGCGGCGGCGGCCTTCGGCTTCGTGACGGCGGTCGGCTTCGCGGCGGCGGCCTTCGACTTGGTCGTCGTCGCCCGCTCAGAGACCGTCGACGTCGCCGTCGGCGGGGTCGCCGTCGGCGGGGTCGCGGACTTCGGGCTCGGCGTGCGGACCCGCGCGGGCTTGGCCGACGGAGTGGCTTGATCGGTCACGGTCTGGTGGTCCTCAACGGGGTGATGCGGGGGCGACGTAGAGACGATGGTCGTCGATGTAGGCGATGACCGCATCCGGCACGAGGTAGCGGATCGACCGACCCGCGGCGACGCGAGCTCGGATGAGCGTGCCGGACACGCCGAGCGACGGTCCATCCAGCAGCGTGGTCCGTGCCTGCGCTCCGGGGACCAGCCGGTCGATCGCGGAAGGGTCCGCCGCCGCCGCACCCGGCCGTGGGACGACGGCCATCCGGCACAGCTCGAGCAAGTGTGCCGGCCGGTGCCAGGTCGGCAGCGCGGCGTAGGCCTCGGCCGACAGGATGAACGTGAACTCGACCGGTCGGCCGCCCGCGCGCGCCGCATCGACCAGCCCCTCGAGCGTGTCGACCGCATACGACGGGCCGTCCCGGTCCACCTCGGCGCGCTCGAGCGCGAACGCGGGATTGCCCGCGATCGCCGCGGCGACCATGGCCACCCGGTGCTCCGCGGGTGTCACCGGACGGCCCGGCTTGTGGACGGGCATCCGCGTCGGCACGAACAGCACCTGCTCGAGGCCGAGCGCCTCACGGGCCTCCTCGGCGATCGCCAGGTGACCGATGTGGATCGGGTCGAACGTCCCACCGAGGATCCCGACCGCTGCAGGGACCGTCATGCGGACTCCCACGCCTCGCGGTCCCACTCGAGCGATACGGCACCGATCCGGACCGTATCTCCGGCGACGATGCCCGCCCGGCGGAGCTCGGCGTCGATCCCCAGGCGACCAAGGTCGCGCTGGAAGCGATCGGCCGACTCATCGATCTCGAAGTCGGTCTGGGCCGCGATCCGCTCGATCCGCTTGCCCCGGACGCGGAACCCTCCATCGGCATCGCGCTCGACGACGAAGCCGTCGCCGAGCGACTCGATCCGATGGACGACGACACCCGCCGGCTCCGGTGGGATCCCGAGGTCGTCCGCGTCGGGCAGTCGCTCCGCGATGAGCGCCCGGAGCTCGGCGATCCCCTGACCCGTCACGGCGGCGATCGGGACGCAGGCGATCCCGTCGCGCTGGCGGGCCTCCTGGAACAGGGGCCACGCGGACACGGCGGCCGGCTGATCCATCTTGTTGAAGGCGACGACGATCGGCTTCCGGAGGAGCGCCGGATCGTGCGCCTCGAGCTCATCGCGGATCACGCCGTGGGACCATTCGGGATCCCGATCGGAGCCGTCGACGACGTGGACGAGGATCCGCGTCCGCTCGACGTGGCGCAGGAACGCGTGCCCCAGCCCGGCACCCAGGCTGGCACCCTCGATGAGGCCGGGAACGTCCGCGATGGTCGGTCGCCGTTCATCCTCGTCGCCGAGGTCGAGCACCCCGAGGTTGGGTTCGAGCGTCGTGAACGGATAGTCCGCGATCTTCGGGCGTGCCGCGGTCATCGCCGCGAGCAGGGTGGACTTGCCCGCGTTGGGGAGGCCGACCAACCCGACGTCGGCGATGAGCCGCAGCTCGAGCCGGATCCAGAGCTCCTCGCCGGGTTCGCCCTTCTGGGCGTGCTTGGGCGTCTGATGCGTCGAGGTCGCGAAGTGGACGTTCCCCAGCCCGCCGCGGCCGCCCTTGGCGACCATCGCCACCTGTTCGCTCGATACGAGGTCGGCGACCAGCTCGCCCGTCGCGTCGTCGTAGACGGCGGTCCCCGGCGGGACCGTGAGGACGAGGTCGCCGCCCGCCTTGCCGTGCCGTCTCGAACCGCTTCCGCGGCCGCCGGACTCGGCACGGAAGTGGTGATGCTGGCGGAAGTCGCGCAGCGTGGTCTGCCCCGGATCGACGCGCAGGGAGATCGACCCACCGCGCCCGCCGTCGCCGCCGTCTGGGCCGCCGCGCGGCACGTGCGCCTCGCGTCGGAACGTGGCCGCGCCGTCACCACCCGATCCGGCACGCACGTTGATCTTGACGCGGTCGAGGAACATCAGTGCGCTCGTCCCAGGCCTGCGACCGCGGCCGGTCGGATCGGGACCGCGGTCGTCCGCCTAGAGATAGCCGAGCGGGTTGACCCGGTAGCCGCTGCCCCACACCTCGCCGCGCCAGACCTCGAAGTGGCAGTGCGGCCCGGTGGCCCAGCCCGTCTGACCGACGCGCCCGACCTGCTCGGCGCGGCCGACGTGCTCGCCGTTGCCGACGGTGATCGCCGACATGTGGTTGTACGTCGTAAACAACCCGGAACCGTGAGCGATCCACACCTGGTAGCCGCCGCCGTTGTCCTTCCAGCCGGCGAAGATGACCGTGCCAGCCGCGGCCGCGACGACCCGGGTCCCGTAAGGCGCCGCGATGTCGAGCGCCGGGTGGCCGTAGTGGAAGTACTGGCTGATCGTCCCGCCCGGCACCGGCCAGGCGAATACGCCGCCGCTGTACTGGCGCGGGACGCTGCCTCCGCCGCCGCCACCACCACCACCGCCACCGCCACCGCCACCGCTTGAGGTCGCGGGCTGGGGCTTGGGGGTCGGGATCGGCTTGCCGTGGCCGCCGGGGAGGATGAGCGTCTGGCCGACCGTCAGCGCCGCATCGGTCATCCCGTTGAACGACATGATGTCGGCCACGGACACGTCCGCGGCATCCGCGATCTTGGCCAGCGTCTCACCGGCCGTGACGACGTGGACGGTCCCGTCGACCGGTGGGATGACGAGCTTCTGGCCGACCTTGAGCGAGTCCTTCGACTTGAGGTGGTTGGCCCACCACAGGGTCATCATCGAGACGCCGAAGTGGCGGGCGATCCCGGTCAACGTGTCGCCCGAGCGCACGCGATAGGAGCGCAGGGTGTCGGCGGCGTCCACGGCCGACGTGTCGACCGCGATCGGCTTGAGCAGGGTGCCATCGGCGAGATACGGCCCACCGGGCTGGAGGGCATCCGTATTGACGTCGCCGGAGATGTCGAGCCGGGCGGCCCCCGCGGGATCGATGACCGCGCCGTCCACCCCGACCCCGCTGTCGTACCCGGAGTCGCCGTTCTCGAGACCGGCCACCGCGAGTCGCGGGGCCTCCCCGCCGCCCGAGGTCCCGCCGACCGCACCTGTCGGCGGCGGGACGGCGATCGCGCTCATCGAGCCGACCAGCACGAGGATGGCGACGCCGATGGGCAGCAGCCGCTCGCGACCGACCGACCGGGCGCGCAGTGCCTCGATCTTGGCCGGCGAGAGACCCAGACGGTTGCCGAGACGCTCACGGCGGGTGACGCGATGCGCGCCACGGGCGATCACCGGCGGGCGATCCGGACGCGATCGGAGCGAATCGATGCCCGACATCGCCGTGCGCGTCGCCCCCACACTCCGCAGTCGGAGGGAGCGGATCGCGCCGGGCATCGACGGGATGCGGTCAGGCCTGTGGCGCCGAAGGGCGTCGCGGGCCCGGACCGTCGCATTCAGCAATACGGTCTCCTGAAGGAGCGGACGGCTTCGCGGGGAAGGGGCGCTGGGGGCGCCGTCCGGTCGGGTCGCGCTATCGGAGCTGGGGGTCTCTGTACGCGCGGGTGATCCGGACCAAAGCGCCGGACCGTCCCGATGTCCTGTCCACGGTAGCAGACCGGACTCCGGACTGGCAAACCCCGACGAGCCCGGACGGGGCTCGACGGCACCGCGATCAGGCGTCCAGGCTCTTGGTCAGTCCCGCCAGGAACTGGGCGTTGTTGTCGGTCTTCGACAGCCGGTTGAGGAGCAGCTCGATGCCCTCGTTCGTGCCCACCGCGGACAACATCCGACGCATCGTCCAGACCATCTTCAGGGTGCCTTCCTCGAGGAGCAGCTCCTCGCGCCGGGTGCCCGAACGCTGCACGTCGATGGCCGGGAAGATCCGCTTCTCGGCGAGCTTCCGATCGAGGATGAGCTCCGAGTTGCCGGTGCCCTTGAACTCCTCGTAGATCACGTCGTCCATCCGCGATCCGGTATCGACGAGGCACGTCCCGATGATCGTCAGGCTGCCGCCCTCCTCGATGTTCCGGGCCGCCCCGAAGAACCGCTTCGGCGGGTACAGGGCGATCGGGTCGAGACCGCCGGTCAGCGTCCGCCCGCTCGGCGGCAGGGCCAGGTTGTAGGCCCGGGCGAGCCGGGTGATCGAGTCGAGCAGGATGACCACGTCCCGGCCGGTCTCGACCTGACGCTTGGCGATCTCGAGGGCCATCTCGGCAACATGGGTGTGGTTCTCGGTCGGCTCGTCGAAGGTGGAGCTGATGACCTCGCCCTTGACGCTCCGGCGCATGTCCGTGACTTCCTCGGGCCGCTCGCCGATGAGCGCGACCATCAGCAGGATCTCCGGGTAGTTCGTGGTGATCCCGTTGGCGATCTGCTTGAGCAGCATCGTCTTGCCGGCCTTCGGCGGGCTGACGATCAGCGCGCGCTGGCCCTTGCCGATCGGGTTGACCAGGTTGATCAGGCGCTGGCTGAGGTTCTTCGGGTCCGACTCGAGATTGAGCAGCTTGTCCGGGTGGATCGGGGTCTGGTCGCCGAAGTGCGGCCGCCGGGCGGCGGCGGCGGGATCGACGCCGTTGACCGAATCGACCCGGAGGAGACCCCAGTACTTCTCGGCCTCGCGCGGAGCGCGAACGGCACCGGACACCCGGTCGCCGATGCGGAGACCGAACCGGCGGACTTGGCTCGACGAGACATAAACGTCATCCGGGCTCGGGAGCAGGCCGTGCCGGCGCATGAACCCGAAGCCCTCGTCGACGATGTCGAGGATGCCGGTGGCGTAGTCGTGTCCGGCGTTCTCGGTCTGGCGCTGGAGGATCCGGTCGAGCAGGTCCTCGCGACGCTCCTCGGCGTCGGTGTCGAGCTCGAGCTCCTGGACGACCGCCCGGAGCTCCTTCTCGGACATCGCGCCGAGCTCGGCGATGTTGAGATCGTTCCGCTGACGGGCGGCCTCGATCTCCTGCATCTCGTCGAACTCGGAGACCGGCGGGCGCGTCGCTCCCTGGGGTCGCCGACGGGGACGACGGTTGCGGGCACGCTGATCGCGCTGGTCGGGACCGATGGAAGGCATCTTGGGCAGGACTCACGGAACGGGTAGGGTGGGGCCGTTGGACCGCGCGGAATCGCTCCGCAGCGCAGGCCTCGGTTGGGAACGACCTGAGCATAGTCCCCCATCGCGGCGGCGTCAATACACGGCGGGTCGCCCGCCCGACCGACCGGTCGGTGGCCACGTAGACTCTCGGGGAGCGGGGTGGCCAAGGGCGGAGGGACGGCGATGGCGCGGTCGAGGCACACGATCTCGGAGATCGGGGCAGCCGTCATCGGCACCGGCTTCATCGGGACCGTCCATGTCGAGGCGTTGCGCCGGATCGGCGTTTCGGTCCGCGGCGTGCTCGGCAGCAGCCCCGAGCGCGGGGCCGCCCGGGCGACGACCCTCGGCGTCCCGCAGGCGTACCCGTCGCTCGATGCGTTACTGGCGGATGACACCGTCGACGTCGTCCACGTCACGTCGCCGAACCACCTGCACGTGCCCCAGGTGCGGGCGATCCTGGCCGCCGGGCGTCATGTCGTGTGCGAGAAGCCACTGGCGATGGACGCCGCAGGGTCGGCCGACCTCCTCGCCCTCGCGGCGGCGAGCGATCGGATCTGTGCGGTCAACTTCAACATCCGCTTCTACCCGCTCAACCAGCATCTCCAGGAACGGGTCGCCGAGGGCATGCTCGGCGACATCCGCTTCGTCACCGGCCAGTACTTCCAGGATTGGCTGTTCCTCGACACCGATTGGAACTGGCGACTCGAGCCGGCGCAGGGGGGTGCGCTGAGGGCGGTCGGCGACATCGGATCCCACTGGATCGACCTGATGACGTTCATCACCGGACAGCCCGTAGCGTCGGTGATGGCCGACCTTACGACCTTCATCGGGACGCGCCACCAGCCACGAGGACCGGTCGAGTCGTTCGCCACCGAACGAAGCACGGACACAGTCACGCGGGCGATGGCGACCGAGGACACCGCCTCGATCCTGATCCGCTTCGCGAACGGCGCGCGGGGCGCCGTCAACCTGTCGCAGATCAGCTCGGGGAGGAAGAACTCGCTGCGCTACGAGATCGACGGGTCCGCGGCCGCGGCCGCCTGGGACTCGGAGCAGCCGGACCAGCTGTGGATCGGACATCGAGAGCGGCCCAATGAGATCCTCATCCGCAACCCGGCGCTGATGGGACCCGCCGGCGTCGCCGCGGCCGCCCTTCCCGGCGGCCATGTCGAGGGGTTCGGGGATACCTTCGGGGCGCTGTTCCGCGCGATCTACGCCGATGTCGCGGCAGGCAGGCCGTCACCGCAGCCCCGCTACGCGACGTTCGCCGACGGCCACGACCGGATGCTCGTGGGCGATGCCATCGGCGAGAGTGCGCGCCTCGGTCGGTGGGTCGATGTCCGACGCGGGACCGCTGCGGGCTGAGCGACGGCCGCCCGCCCCGCCTGCCCTAGCTCGTCGCCGCGGATGCCTCGCGCGCCTTGGTCCAATCCGCCTTGAACTGGGCGATGCCCTTGTCGGTCAGCGGGTGGTGGACCATCTGCTGGAGGACCTTGAACGGGATGGTCGCGATATGCGCGCCGGCCATCGCCGACTGGGTGACGTGGAGCGGGTTGCGGATCGAGGCCGACAGGATCTGCGCGTCCATCTCGTGGATGGCGAAGATCTCGGCGAGCTCACGGATCACGATCATCCCATCCTGATTGATGTCGTCCAGGCGGCCGACGAACGGCGAGATGAGGGTGGCCCCGGCCTTGGCCGCGAGGAGCCCCTGGTTGGCCGTGAAGATCAAGGTGCAGTTCGTTCGGATGCCCTCGTCGGCGAAGCGGCTGATCGCCTCCAGGCCGTTCTCGCTCATCGCGACCTTGACCACGATGTTCGGCGCGATCTTGGCGAAGTGCCGACCCTCGTCGAGCATCGCTTCGACGTCGTCGCTGATGACCTCCGCCGACACCGGACCCGAGGTGATCTTGCAGACCTCGGCCAGGATCGAGTCGTACGACCCCCCGACCTTGGCGTACAGCGTCGGGTTCGTCGTGACGCCGTCGAGCACGCCCCAGCGCGCCGCGATCCGGATCTCTTCGATGTCGGCGGTGTCCAGGAAGATCTTCATCGGGGCCTCGGGATGCGGTTCGATCGGAGCCGGATTCTAGACCCGCCGGGGACGGTCGACTAGAAGCGGTCTGCGATGCTCCGGAGGACGACGGTGGCCGGCTCGATCGCGAGCGCGGCGATCGCACCCAGGACGGCCAATGCGACGTAGCCCGTCCGCCGCTCGCCCGGTCGCAGCAGGAGCCAGGGGATGGCCAGGCCGATGGCCATCTCGAGCCCAAGCACGATGGCGCCGGGGTCGTGGACGAGCTCGTCCACGACGACCAGCCGGGGCGCCCCGAAAACCAGGCCCTCCGCGATGAACGCCGCTCCCAGCACGGCCACCGCGATCGCCCGGGCTCGACCGCGGGAGCCTCGCCACGTCGCCCCGGCCGATCCGAAGACCGGTCCGATGACGGTCGCGGTCGCGCCCCACACGAGCGACGCGTGCACGGCACCCCCGGACGACACGCCGTAGCCGAGTGTCCCGGTCAGCGCCTCATAGACGACGACGGCGGCGAGCAGCGCCGTCAGTCCGCGGATGGCCCCGCCGACGATCGAGACGCCGAGTGCACCCGCGGCGAACGCGACCGCCACCCAGACGGCGACGGTGTTCGCCGGGATGAGCACGCTCCACGGGTACGCCAATTGATCCGCCGACCAGGCGGCCAGGCCGAGCAGGGCTCCGAGTGCGACGGCGGACAGGGGCCGGGCCAGGGGCCGGACCCGCGCCGATGTCGTCGAGGCGACCGGTGCGCCGGACGCCACGGGCGTCGCGGGCGTCGGCGCTGTCACGGACCGGTGGGAGCGCGATCCGCGATCGTGGGCTCGATCGAGATGGCGACCGTCGTCGTCGGCGGCGTCAGCGCGCCGACCTCGCGGGCCTCGAGGACCGGCTCGCGGCCTTCGGCGACCGCGAGCGCGCTGGCGACGAACCCGTCGAACAGCGGATGCGGCCGGTCCGGCCGGCTCTTGAACTCAGGATGGAACTGGCTGGCGACGAACCACGGATGGTCGCGCAGCTCGACGATCTCGACCAGGCGCCCGTCGGGTGACTGCCCGGACAGGATCATCCCCGCGGCTTCGAGCATCTGCCGATAGCGGTTGTTGACCTCGAAACGATGGCGGTGGCGCTCGTAGATGACCTCCTGCCCGTAGACCGCGGCGGCCTTCGAGCCGGGGGTGAGCTTGGCCGCGTACAGGCCGAGCCGCATCGTCCCGCCCTTGTCCTCCAGGTCGCGCTGGTCGGGCATGAAGTCGATGACCTTGTTCTCGGTGAACTGGTCGAACTCGGTCGAGTTGGCGTCCGGCGTGTCGAGCACCTCGCGGGCGAACTCGATGACCGCGCACTGGAGCCCGAGGCACAGCCCGAGGTACGGGATGCGACGCTCGCGAGCGTAGTGGGCGGCGAGGACCTTGCCCTCGATGCCGCGATGGCCGAAGCCGCCCGGCACCAGGACGCCGGCGACACCGTCGAGCGCTTCGGCGGTGGTTTCGGCGGTCAGCGTCTCGGAGTTGACCCAGCGGATCCGGACGTCCACGCCGTTGGCCCAGGCCGCATGACGAAGCGCCTCGGCGACGCTGAGGTAGGCGTCGGGCAGCTCGATGTACTTCCCGACGAGC
This sequence comes from Chloroflexota bacterium, assembly GCA_017881905.1. Classification (GTDB taxonomy): domain Bacteria; phylum Chloroflexota; class Limnocylindria; order Limnocylindrales; family CSP1-4; genus Chersky-267. The sequence continues at coordinate 20,541 of JADGQI010000011.1, read as the reverse complement.
CCGACCTCGAGCGTCGGCTTGGGTCGCTTGATGAGGTCGACGAGGGCGGACCACGCGGTGAGGTCCGGCGCCGTCGTGGAATCCGCCAGGCCGAGATCGCGGACGACCAGGTCGCCGAGGCCGGCCGCCTCGAACTGGAGCGGGACCTCGTAGATCGTGTCGGCGGTGACCGCGGGGATGACGGCCTCCGACGGAACGTCGGTGAAGAGGGCGATCTTCTCGCGGACGTCGTCGCTGACCGGATGGTCGGAGCGGAGGACGATGACGTCGGGCTGGATCCCGATCCCGCGCAGCTCCTTGACCGAGTGCTGGGTGGGCTTCGTCTTGAGCTCGCCGGTCGCGGCCAGTGCCGGCAGGAGGGTGACGTGCACATACAGCACGTTGCTCCGCCCGACGTCCTTGCGCATCTGGCGGATGGCCTCGAGGAACGGCAGGCTCTCGATGTCACCGACCGTCCCGCCGACCTCGACGATGACGACGTCCGCGCGGCCGTCCCGGGTCAGCCGCTGGATCCGTTCCTTGATCTCGTTGGTGATGTGCGGGATGACCTGGACCGTCCCGCCGAGATAGTCGCCGCGGCGTTCCTTGGCGATGACGGCCTGGTAGATCCGGCCGGTGGTGACGTTGCTCAGCTGGCTCAGGTTCTCGTCGATGAACCGTTCGTAGTGGCCCAGGTCGAGATCCGTCTCCGCCCCGTCGTCGGTCACGAAGACCTCGCCGTGCTGGTACGGCGACATCGTGCCGGGGTCCACGTTGATGTACGGATCGAGCTTCAGGATCGAGACGTGGAGGCCCCGTGCCTTGAGCAGTCGGCCGATGCTGGCGGCGGTGATGCCCTTGCCCAGAGAGGAGGTCACGCCTCCGGTCACAAAGACATACTTCGCCATGGGATCGGTCCTCCGGGGTTTTTCAGATGCTATCGGAAAGCGCCTCCGGAGGCAAGGCGAAGCCGTCGACCAGCGCGGGTCCGAGGCCGTCGATCGATATGACCATGGAGGAGGTCTCGATGGATTTCCAGGACGTCGTCATGCGACGCCGTGCGGTGCGTCGCTTCGAGGAGGGCGGGGTCGATCCCAAGGTCATCGAGGGCATCGCCCGGCTCGCCCAGCGCACGCCTTCGGCCGGCTTCAGCCAGGGCCAGCGGGTCGTCGTGGTGACCGACCCGGCGGCCCGGCGGCGAGTCGCCCGGACCTGCGGGGAGGAGGAGTACGGCGACCTCGAGATGGGGCCCTGGATCTCCGAGTGCGCCGCGCAATTCGTCCCGTGCGTGTCGGAGGAGATCTACCACCGGAGGTACCGCGAGCCGGACAAGGTGGACGAAGACGGCGGCGAGATCGAGTGGCCGGTGCCCTACTGGTGGGTCGACATCGGCGCGACGATGATGGTCATCATGCTGGCTGCGGTCGACGCCGGGCTCGCCTCGGGGTTCGCCGGGGCGTTCGATCCCGACGCACTGCGTGCCGAGCTCGGCATCCCGACGGAGTTCACCCCGATCGGGGTGATGCCCGTCGGCCGGCCGCTCCCCGACGTCCGGTCGCCGTCCCTGAAGCGCGGCTGGGTCCCGTTCGAGGACTTCGCCCGCTGGGAACGCTGGTAAGGGATCGTTCGGGCACGACCTTGATCCGTTCCACGATCAAGGCTCGAGTTCGAGGTCATCGGATCCAGCTCATGGGGAGCACCGAGACGTTGCCCGCGACCTTCCAGGTGCGCCGGCCGCTCCCGTCCGCGTTCACGATGCCGACGCCGCTCGCGCCCGGGTCAAGGGCCCGGAAGGCGAGGTACTGACCACCCGGATACCACGTCGGAGCGTTCGCGTCGGCGACCCGGTCGACCTTGCTGCCGTCGCTCGAGACGAGGTCGATGGCGGAGGTCGGGTCCACACCCACGGCGACGGCCAGGGTCCCGCCGCCCGGCGCCCAGGCGAGCTGGCTCACGCCCGACGCCGCGTCCATCCCGAGGTCAAGCCCGTGCCGGCCACCGAAGAGGTCGACGAACCACAGGGTCCGGCCCTGCATCACGGCGATCGTCCCCCCGACCGGCGACCAGGCGACGGGGCCGGCTCCGCCGTGCTTGAACCGGGTCATGTTGGTGGGATCCGTCCCGTCCGCGTTCACGGTCCAGAGGTCGCCACCGAAGACGTACGCGAATCGGTCGGCGCCCGGTGCCCAGGCCAGCGGTGCCGGGTACGACCCGATGAGCCGAAGCTCGGTCCCGTCCGCGTTCCCGACGAGCAGCCCGCCCGAGGTCGCGATGGCCACTCGGCTCGAATCCGGAGACCAGGACGGCGTCTCCCAGGCGGCATCGGGCGTCGGCAGCCGGACCTGACTCGCGCCGTCGGCCGAGACGATGCCCGCCACGGTGGGGCGATCGGTCGGGTCTTCCGCCGCGGTCCAAACGAGCCATCGGCTGTCCGGCGACCACGCCATCGGATACGCGTCCTGCGGCGTGTCGACCGGAACCGACGAGCTCCCATCCTGGGTACTCAGGACGAGGCCCGTCGGACCTCGATGTCCGACGGATGATCCGTCCGGCGCGACGAGATCGTGACAATCGCCGATCGACGAGGACACGCCCGTCGTCAGGTCGAGTCGAAACGGCTCCCGGCAGGTGAGCCTGAACGTCGAGTAACTCAGGGCCGAGAAGACCCCATTGGGATCGACCGGCAGCGATGGAGGCGGTGTCTGCACCACCGGCGCGACAACGGCGTCCGATGACGGGCTCGAGGCGACGGGCCGCATGGAGGTGACGGGGCCCTCCGGACCGCGGTGTGTCTGGTCGAGGAGCCTGGTCCCGACGGCGCCGCCGACGGCGAGGAGCGCGAGAACGAGAAGGACGGCAAGCACGATCATCGCCAGGCTGGTCGGGCTCGACGGCACCAGGCGCGGAGTCGGCCAGGCGCGTCGGTCGAGAGCCGGGAGGAGCGGTCGTCGCTGGCGGATCGTGCGCGCCGTGAGGAGGGCTGTGTCGACGACGCTGGCCGGGAGCGTCTGGGGGCCGCTCGCCTGCAGGACGGACTCGAGCAGCTGATCGAAGTCGTACGTCGCGGTCATGCCGGCTGTCCTTCCGAGATCCCCACCCGCTCATGAGCCTCGATCGCCGCCCGCAGCGCTCGAGTGGCGTGATGTAGTCGCGAGCCGACGGTCCCGTACGGGACGTCCAGGATCTCGGCGATCTCGGCCAAGGGCAGGCCCGCGTAGTGATGGAGGACGACGACCGTCCGATGCTGCGGCGACAGCGCGGCGAGGGCCCGGTCGAGCTGGTCACGCAGGTCGGCGGCGGCGAAGGCGTCCGGCCGTGCGGGCTCGGTCTCCTCGATCCGGATCTCGCGCACACCGGTCCGCCTTGCGCGGCGCGATTCCTCCAGGCAGAAGCGGACGACGAGTCGGTATGTCCACGCCTCGAACCGATCGGGGTCGCGCAGGCTGGGGAGCTCGCGCCACATGGCTACGAGCGTCTGCTGGACGGCATCCTCGGCCCGATCGACGTCACGCACGATGCGGTGCGCGGTGAGGTAGAGACGGCGAGCAGATGCCCGCGCCAAAGCCTCGTAGGCGTCGCGGTCGCCGTGCTGCGCCTGTTCGACCAGCGCGCGATCCACCAGCACCGAACCTCCGGTCATCCGCCCCAAGGTGGAGCGCCTCACCGTATCAGAGGCCCGTGACCGCCCGTTCTTTCAATCACCGGCGATACACGGCCCCGGTAGTGCCCGGGCGATGCGGGCCTGGCGCACCCGATAGCCGATGGTCGCGACGGGAAAGGTCGAATCCGAGGCGCAGATCAGCGGACCTCGACGCTGTCCGCATGGCGCTCGGGTGCCGCACGGCCCCGGTTTCGGCAGATGACCACTAGGCGGGCGTTAGTCGAGCGCGGGCGCCGTGCGCCGTCGAGTTCTTGCCAGATGACCGCCAGGCGGGCCTTGGTCGAGAGCGGCGAGGCCTGCTCGTGTCATCTGCTCATGAGGCCAGCACCTGACACGACATCAGTCAAATGCGGGCCGCTCGACGTGGCAGAACCGAGCCGGGCTCGGACCAACAACCGCCTCGTGAGCACCTGTCAGGACCGCGGCCCATCGGAGCCGACCTCGTCGGCCGACCCGCACCAAGGGCAGGTCACCCGCGTCCCTCACTCAGCCGAGTGGCGATCACAAAGCCTAGCGCAACGAGTCGTCACGATGCGCTGCCGCAATGCTCCAAGCAGGGTACTGAGACGGCGAGATGCGAGCATCAACCCCTCGATCCGGCGATGTCAGTGGAAGGCAGTCCGGCGGTGGCGGCCAGAGATGTCGGGCCGCCGACGCAGACGACGTCAAGTCCGCGGGGTCGGCGCGGAGCGACCCGCGCCGGCGCGCCGGCTACCGGATCTCGAACCGGTCTCGATGCCGTTCCACCGACTTCACCGCGTCGAGCCCGTCAAACAACCCGAAGGCGACTTCGGCCTCGAGCGTCTCGCCCGGAGCGAGGACACGAGCGCGGCCGGCGGCCTGCGCTTCCTCGAGCTGCATCGGATACCCCGACCACGGCTCGAGGGCGAGGTGGTGGTGGCCGCGCCATCCGCCGTAGACCTGCCACAGCCAGGCGTGCGGGAAGACGTCGACCGGGAAGACGATCGCGACGCCGCGCCGGGCGACCGTGTCGGTCAGGGCCAGCCAGCCGTCCTTCAGATCGGTCGCCCAGTGACCGCCGAACACGGCATCGTCCCGCGGGCGGACCCGGCGGACGTCGCGCACGCCGGCCGGCGTCGATGGGTCGGGCAGGGCCGGCCAACGATACGACTGCCCCACGCTACCCATTGACGGGTCCGACGACACCCCGACGAGCATCGTCCTGGCGCTGTGGTCGATGCGGTGGTCGGGCGTGACAGCGAAGACCGGGTGGATCCCCCACAGGAACGGCAGCGGCCGGACGTCGAGATCGGTGATCCGATATGCGGCGTGGACGACCGGATCGTCCGCCTGGATCCAGAGTCGCCGCTCCATCCGGGCCGGTGCGATCGTCGCGTGACCAACCGTCGTGATGGACGCGACCTCGCCGTCCGTCGACGCCTCCGCCGTCCAGGGGACCGACCACATCTCGCCCATGTACGGCAGCTGCTCCCCGTTGAGCGTCGCCCGGTCGCCGGTCGGGAAGATCTCATCCCAACCACCCGACCACCAGTCGTCGAAATGGGCGCCGTACGGTGCGCGACGGACCGTCGTCCGCGGGTTGTGCCAGAGGAGGTCGCGGTCGGCGGCCCGGTCGATCAGCTCGGTGACGTGCGCCCCGAGCTCGGGGATGACCGTGACCCGCAGGGCGTCGTTCTCGAGACTGATCGCCTCGAAGGCGTCGACCCGTCCGCGGATGACCCGGGCCGTCATCCGACGCCGGGCGGGGCGGTCCTCGCCGCGGGGCGTCCGGCGTTCACGCCAGGATCACCTCGATCCCGAGCCGGCGCACGAGGTCGACCTCGGCCGGATCCGCGGCGTCGTCCGTGATCAGCACCTGGACCGCCGGCAGGGCCACGATCGGCGTGAAGCCCTGGCGTCCGAGCTTGCTCGAGTCCGCGACCGCCACCACGCGCCGGCTGCGCGAGGCCATCGCCGCGCCGACCTCGGCGACGAGCATGTGCGGCGTCGTCAGCCCGGCTTCGACCGATAGCCCGTCGCAGCCCAGGAAGACGATGTCTGCCGAGAGGTCGCGCAGTCCGGCGACGGTCTGGGGCCCGACCAGCGCACGGTAATCCGGCAGGTACAGACCGCCGAGGCAGATCAGGTGGGGCGACTCCCAGTCGCCGACCTCGTCGATAACGGGGAGCGAGTGCGTAGCGACAGTCACGGTGCTGGCCCGCCGGAGCGCGGCCGGGACATGGGCCGCGACCTGCACCACGGTCGTTCCCGAGTCGAAGAAGATCACGTCACCGGCGCGGATGAGCGCGGCGCCGGCGGCCCCGATCCGTGCCTTCTGCTCGCGATGCTCTCGCTGCTTGGCGGAGTACACGCTACGGGCCCACGGGTCCAGTCGGGCGACGGCGCCGCCGTGGATCCGGCGCAACCGTCCGGCCTCCTCGAGGATCACCAGGTCCCGGCGGATGGAGGCGTCGGTCACGTGGAAGCGGTCGGTCAGCTCGCCGACCGAGACACGCTCATCCTCCTCGACAAGCCTCGCGATCTCGTCGCGTCTGGCGCGGGCGTTGAACCCGGTCGGCCCGTCGGCCGAGCTGATCGTCACTTGTTCACTCCCATCGTCAGCCCCTGGACGAGGTTCCGCTGGAAGATGAGGTAGACGATGATCGCCGGGAGCGCACTGATGATCGACCCGGCCATCAGTGCCGGCACGTCGACCATCCTCGACGACTGGAGCGTCGCCAGTCCGACGGTGATCGTCCGGACCTCGGGCCGATTGAGGAACAGGAGGCCGATGAGCAGGTCGTCCCAGATCTGGATGACCTGGAGGACGCCGACCGTGACCAGTGCCGGGATCCCCATCGGCAGCATGATCCGCGCGAAGATCTGCAGGAACGAGGCCCCGTCCATGAGCGACGCCTCGACCAGCTCGTTGGGGATGCCGCGGTAGTAGGCGGTCATCAGGAACGTCGCGAACGGCACCCCGAGGGCCGCGTAGACGAGCATCGCCCCGAGGTAGGAGTTGGTCAGCCCCACCTGGCTGATGTTCACGAACTCCGGGATGATGATCGACTGCATCGGGACGGTCATCCCGGCGAGGACGGCGATGAAGACGTAGGCCGAGCCGCGGAACCCCAGCTTGGCCAGGGCGTACCCGGCGGACGAGCTGACCGCCAGGATGATCAGGACGGCGCCCCCGGTCACGATGGTCGAGTTGATGAGCTGCTGGGCCACCGGGATGGCGTCGAACAGGACCTTCCAGCTGTCCAGCGACAAGCCCGAGCCGGCGATGTACTGATCGTGCGACCGGAACGCTGTGATGCCCATGAAGTAGAACGGGAAGAGCATCACCACGCCGACGATGCACAGCACGACGAAGATCGCCCCGCGGGAGATGCGTCGTCGCGTCCTGTCCATCGTCGCCCGTCCCTAGTCGAGCCGGCTGCGGAAGATCCGCGTCTGGCCGAGGCTGATCGCGAAGACGATGAGCGACAGGACGACCCCGATCGCCGCGCCGTAGCCGAAGACGCCGACCGAGAAGGCCTGCTGGTAGACGTAGAACTCGAGCGTCGTCGTGCCGTAGCCCGGGCCGCCGCCGGTCATCACGAAGATCAGGCTGAACAAGGCGGTGAACGCCGTGATCAGGGTCACGATGAATGCGAACTGGATGAACCGCATCAACATCGGGATCGTGATCCGCCAGAACGTCGCCCACGACCCGGCGCCGTCGACCTTGGCGGCGTCATAGATCTCGCGATCGAGCGTCGCCATCCCAGTGATGAAGATGATCGTGTTCGTCCCGAAGACCGACCAGATGAAGGTGATGATGACCGCCAGCATCGCCGTCAGCTCGGCACCGAGCATGTTGAGATGGACGGGCAGGTGGACGGCGTCGAACAGCCCGTTGAGGATCCCCTGCGAGGCGAACACCCGCACCGCGACCATCCCGATGACGACCCACGAGATCGCCGTGGGCAGGAAGTAGACCGACCGGAAGAAGCGCCAGCCTCGAACGTGCTCGTTGAGCAGGAACGCCACCGCCAGCGGGATGAGGATCGCGAACGGGATCGCCAGGAGCAGGAGGACGTTGTTGAGGACGACGCGCCAGAAGGTCGTGTCAGCGAACAGTCGCTGGTAGTTCTCCAGGCCGATCCATTTCGAGGTCAGCCCGTCCCATCGAGTGAAGCTGTAGTAGACCGTCTGGATGATCGGCAGGACGAGGAGGAGGAGCTCGAGGACGACGAGCGGCAGGATGAAGAGCAGCCCGGCCCGCCGTTGCGAACGCTTGAGTCGGCCACCGAGCAGCCGCGGCGCGAGCGCCGGGGCTGCCGTGTGTCGGGCCGCAGGTGCGGTCATCGTGAGTTCAGGTCGGGTCCAGCGGACCGGGATCGCCGCGGACGACGGTCCCGGTCCACGTTGGTCGTTCGCCTACTGGTAGGTGTCACCGCGCCGATCGGCGGGCAGCGCATTGAGCGCGTCCTGGATCTTCTGGGCCGCCTCCTGCGGCGTCGTCGTCCCGGCGAGGACCGCGTCGAGGAGCTTCGTGGCGACGTCGGTCACCTCGGGCTGCATCACGTTGTCGATCATCGGGTAGCGCGTGAAGCCCTGGGTGGCCGCGAAGTCGAGCATCCCCAGCGCCAGCGGGTTGGTCGGCGACGTCCCGGCCACGGTGGGGATCAGGCCGCCATCGGCGATGATCTTCTGTGCCTCGGGGGTGGCCATCCAGGCCAGGAAGTTCGCCGCGTCCTGCTTGTGCTGCGAGTAGTTGGTGACGCCGAACCCGTTGCCCGGGAACTCGACGACGCCCTTTGCCTGGGTGTCGTTGAACGGCGGGACGAAGACCCCGACCTTGTCACCCAGCTTGTCCTGGAACTCGCTGAAGCCCCACGAGCCCTCGAGGGTCATGGCAGCTTTGCCGGTCTCGAACTGCGAGACCGACTCGTTGTTGGCGAGCACGTCGTCGTTGGTGCAGCCCTTCGTCTTGAGGGCGGCCCACTTTGTCAGCTGGTCGACGATCTTCGGATCGGTCCACGGGATCTGTCCGTTGTAGAGCTTCTTCCAGTCATCGACCGAGTACATCATCATCATGTAGCTGAGGTCGTAGTACGGGTAGAAGCCGGCATTGAGGGCCTGCAGGCCGGTGCCGTAGGTCATCGGCGTGACGTTGATCGCCTTGAGCTTGTCACATGCGGCATAGAGCTCGTCCCACGTCGTTGGGAAGGAGGTGATGCCGGCCTTCGTGAACAGCTCCTTGTTATAGAAGCCGTTGTAGTACTGCAGATCGAGCGGCACACAGACCGCGCCCTGCTCGACGTTGAGGTCCTTCGAGCACCAGTTGATGCCGTCGAACTTCTGAAGTGTCTCGAGCGGGATGTACTGATTGAGCGGCTCGAGGAACGCCTGGTTCTGGAGGGCGAACAGCCCGGTCCACATCGTCAGCAGGTCGGGACCGTCCTTTGAGATCGCTGCCGCCTTGAGCAGGGCGAAGTAGTTGTCGGCCGGCTGGGCGACCAGCTCGAACGTGACATTCGGGTTCTTGGCCGTGTACGCGTCGGTCAGCGCCTTGGTCACCTTGGCGTTCGATTCGACGCCGTAGTTGTGCCACAGGGTCAGCTTGACCGGTGCCGCGGCTGTTGACGGTGAAGCCGCGGCGGCCTGCGAGGCTCCTGCACTGGGTGCGGTGGTCGGCGCGGCCGACGGTGCCGGCGTCGCCGCCGACGAACAGGCCTGCACGACGATCGTGGCGACCATGACGGCCGTAACGACCAAGGAAGACTTTCGATTCAACGCCCACGACTCCTTTCGTCCGATGGCGCCGCGGCTGGCTCATCGAGCGTCCACGGCCTCGACCGGCCTCCTCCAAAGGTCCGGACCGCATCGTACGCCGGAACGAACACAAATCGCAACATCGATGTTCGGTTCGACTTGACATCCATAACGTCATCGATAGCATTGTGTGCGTCATTCCACACATATTCCGACACGGAACCGGACACCCGATGGCCGGTGCCCGGTGCGGTCCCGAGCGGAGGCGATGGCGGTGTCGACCGGCGAGCAGATCCGTCTGGCACGGTTGTTCGACGACGGCGCGAACGCCGTCGTCGCGGCGATCGATCACGGCCTGTATAACGGGCCGCGGCCCGGGTTCGAGGAGCTCTCGAAGATCGTCGACCGCCTGAGCGGAGCGGACGCGATCCTGATCAGTCCCGGCACGGCCGGTCACGTGGCATCGGTCTTCGAGCGGCGCGGCGCGCCGGCGATGATGGTCCGACTCAACTGGGGCACCCAGTACGCCACCCAATGGGGCTACCACGAGAGTCGCAGCGTCCCGATGGTCAGCGCCGCCCAGGCGACGGCGTTGGGCGCCGACATCGTCCTGGTGGGCATGTCGATCAAGACCGGATCCGAGGCCGTCGACGCGGAGAACGTGGCGATGGTCGCGCGGTGCGTCGCCGAGAAGCGCGAGGCCGGCGTGCCGATCGTCGGCGAGGTCTACCCGGCCGGCCACGAGGACATCTCCCCCGAGGAGCGACACGAGGTCATCTCGATCGGTTGTCGGATCGTGGCCGAGCTCGGGGTGGACCTGGTCAAGACGTTCTATACGGGCGATCGGTTCGCTGAGATCGTCCGGTCGACGCCGGTGCCGATCCTGGCCCTCGGTGCCAAGAAGCTGCCGCATGAGCGCGACGCGCTCGCACTCGCTGCCAGTGCCGTGCGATCGGGAGCGCGTGGGGTCGTCTTCGGCCGGAACCTGATCCAGGCCCATGACACCGAGGCGTTCATGCAGGCCCTGCGCGACGTCGTCAAGGCCGGGGTGGACCCGGCCGAGGCGGCCAAGAGGTACGGGATCGGCTAGGGCTCGCACAGAGCATGGCCACGCTCCTCGGGCTCGATATCGGCACCACGGCGGTCAAGGCCGGCCTGTTCGCCGATGACGGGCGACTCCTCGCGATCGCGGGTGAGGAGTACCGACTCGGAACCCCGGCTCCCGATCGGACCGAGCTCGATCCGGAGCGCTACTGGGAAGGGACCTGCGCCGCCGTCCGACGGGTCGTCGCGGCGGCGGCGGTCGAGCCGGGCTCGATCGAAGCGGTCGCGGTCTCGAGCCAGGGCGAGACCGTCATCCCGGTCGATCCCGATGGTCGAGCCATCGGTCCCGCCATCGTCTGGCTCGACAACCGCGCCGCGGCCGAGGCCCGCAGCCTCGAGGCCCGCTTCGGACTGGATCGAATCTACGACGTCACCGGCATCCCGTCGGTCGTCCCGACCTGGACGGCCTGCAAGCTGCTGTGGTGGCGGACGAACGATCCCGACCTGTTCGCGCGCACGGACCGATTCCTGCTCGTCGAGGACTTCATCCTCCATCGCCTGACCGGCCGCTTCGTCACCGACGCGGGCATCCAGTGCACCTCGATGCTGTTCGACATCGTCGAGCGGCGCTGGTGGCCTGAGATGCTCGACGTGGTGGGCATCGACGAGCGTCGGCTGGCCGAGCCCATGGCGCCGGGCGAGGTGGCCGGCCGGCTGACCGCCACTGCCGGTGAAGCGCTCGGCCTGGCCGAGGGCACGCTCGTGATCGCCGCCGGGATGGACCAGGGCGCCGGCGCGGTCGGGGTCGGCAATGTCGCCCCGGGCATCGTCTCAGAGAGCACGGGCGGGGCGTTGACGCTCCAGGCGACGGTCCAGAGCCATGGCGGGGACGAGAGCCGCCAGACGCCGGTCTACATCCACTCGGCGCCGGGTCGCTACCTCTACTGCCCGGTCTGCCCGACCGGCGGGATGGCGCTCACCTGGTTCCGCGACACCCTCGGCCTCGATGAGGTCGAACGCGCCCGGCGTGAGGGTCGCAACGCCTACGACCTCCTGACCGAGCGTGCGGCATCGGTGCCGGCCGGATCCGACGGACTGGTGATGCTGCCGCACCTCGCCGGGGCCTTCAGCCCCGAGTACGATCCGGCCGCCCGGGGTGTGTTCTACGGGTTCGGACTCGGTCACGGCCAAGGCCACTTCGTGCGCGCCATCCTCGAAGCCGTCGCGTTCATGCTGAGGCGCAACATCGAGCTGCTGGCCAGGGCGGGCGCACCCGCGGCCGAGATCCACTCCCACGGTGGCGGGGCCCGGAGCCCGCTCTGGAATCAGATCAAGGCCGACGTCTGTGGCATGGACGTGATCACCCTCCAGGGCGAGGACGCCGCGGTCCGTGGCGACGCGATGTTGGCAGGGGTCGCAGCCGGGGCCTTCCGCGACCTCGACGAGGCCGGGCGGGCGATGGTCACCGTCCAGGATCGCTATCGGCCGGACCCGACGACACACGAGGCATACGAGGCGGCGTATCGCACCTATCGGGACCTGTTCGAGGCGCTGCGCCCGCTGTTCGCCGTGTCGGCCGGACAGCCGACCGGGTCCGCTCGAAAGCACGACATGAACCCATCCAGGTAGCTCAGGGAGGCTCGAGGTGAAGGTCAAGGCGAAGATCGGCGTCCTGGTCATGGCGCTGCTCGAGGACGACTACAACAAGACCGCCCACATGCGACCGGCCGCGACGGCCGCGGCCCAGGAGATCGCCGACCTCCTCTCGGCGTACGGCGACGTCGTCCATGCCGGGCTGGTCGAGGAGGAGCACCAGGCGGCCGAGGCGGCCCGGATGTTCAACGCCGAGGACGTCGACATCATCGTGGCGATGGAGCTGGCCTACACCAAGGGCGTCGTCCCGGCCCGCTGCTTCATCGACACGACGGCGCCCGTGCTCGTCTGGAACGCCCAACGGATCAGCCGGCTCGGCGAGGACGATGGCTTCGACGTCGTGATGCTCAATTCGGGGATGGCCGGGATGCCCGAGCTGACCGCGGTCCTGCTCAGGACCGGCCGCGACTTCACGATGGTGACCTCGCGACTGGAGGACCCCGCAGGGCAGCGCAAGGTGGCCGATACGATCGCCGCGGCGGCCGTCCGGCGGCGCCTGCGAACCGCTCGGATCGCGCTTGTCGGCCATCCGTTCGAGGGGATGACCGACCTGATGTTCGACGGGCTGTCGCTGCGCCAGGACATCGGGCCGGTCGTCTGGCCGCTCGAGCCCGAGAAGATCTCGGTCCGGTTCGGCGAGATCCCCCAGGCTGAGGTGGACGCGACCGTCGCCACTGAACGGGCCAAGTACACCGTCGAGATGGCGCCCGAGCTCTTCGAACGGTCGGTGCGGATGGCCCTCGCCCTCGAATCGGTCGTCAAGGAACGCGGCTTCGACGCCTTCACCGCGTTCGACCAGGTCTGGTTGACCGACCCGCGGGTCGGCATCATCCCCTCGTACGGCACCGGCCGCCTGTGCGAGCTCGGGATCGCCGCGTCTCCGGAAGGCGACGTGAATTGCGCCGTCGCCCAGCTGATCATGCAGGAGCTGGCGGGCCAGGCCACGACCGTCGAGAACTACGTCATCGACTTCGAGAACAACGCCGTGATGTTCTCGCATGACGGCCACGGCAATCCTGCCCTGGCCACGCCCGGCGCCGCCAAGGTCAAGCACTCCATCTACTACCAGGGCGTCCATGGCTTCGGCGCCGGCTTCGAGTTCGCCTACCAGCCCGGGCCGGTCACCAACCTCGCCCTCGTGACGATGGGCGAGAACCAGTGGCGGTTCGTGATCTCCGAGGGCGAGTTCATCCCGTTCCCGCCTCGCCCGATCTCCGCACCCCAGACCCTCTTCCGCCACGACAGCCTGCCCGTCGACGAGTGGTGCAACGAGTGGTGCCAGGCCGGCGCCCCCCACCACATGGCCGCCGCCCAGGGTCGCTGGTCCGACCGACTCCTGGTCCTGGCCGAGATGCTCGGTATCGAGGCGGTGGTGGTCTGACCATGGACAGCCGCCACCGCCTCCGGGCGCCGGTCTTCGAGATCGGCCTGAAGGCCTATGCCTGGGGACCTGAGGCCGTTCGCCTCGCGAGGGCTGCGGATCGGATCAGCGAGGAGCTCGGGGTCAGCATCGTCTTCGATCCGCAGACCGTTGACATCGCGGCCGTCGCCCGCGAGACCCGGCATCTGCTCGTCTTCGCCCAGCACATGGATCCGGTCGCTCCCGGCCGCGGTGTCGGGAGCGTGCTGGCCGAGGCGATCCGGGAGGCCGGGGCCGTCGGGGCGATGCTCAACCATTCCGAGCGGAGGATGACCCTCAGCGACATCCATCGCGCCGTCGGGCGCGCTCGGGAGCTCGGCATCCTCACGATGGTCTATGCCGACTCCCCGGAGGAGGCCGCCGCGGTCGCGCTGTTCGGCCCGGACATCGTCCTGGCCGAGCCCCCCGATCTGATCGCGACGAGCCGCTCAGCCGCCACCGAGATGCGCGGGTTCGTCGAGCGCACGATCGAGATGGTGCGGGGGATCGATCCGGGGGTGATCGTGATGTCCGCAGCCGGCGTCCAGACGACCGAAGACGTCGAGGCGATGATCGGCCTCGGTGTCGGCGGCACCGGCTCGTCCAGCGGCATTCTCAAGGCGGACGACCCGATCGCCATGATGGAGGCGATGGTCGGCGCGATGCAGCGCGCCTGGCTCAAGACCCACCCGAGGGCGACGGCGCTCGACCGCCCGTAAGCGGGCGCCGGACGACCGTGCCTCGCCGTAACCGGCGACCGTCCACGGATCAACGGAAAGGATCGATCAGATGACCGTCTACCACCAGATCGTCGATGTCCACAGCCCGCTGCACAAGCCGATGTTCCACGACGTGACCGCCCAGGCCGAGGAGGCAGTCGGGCGCTCGGGGATCCGGATGGGAACGATCACGGTCTACTCCCCGCACACGACGTGCAGCGTCATCATCCAGGAGGAATCGCACGACCGTCTGTACGACGGGACCGAGCACCTCCTGCAGGACATGCTCGATCGCCTGGAGGTCCTCGTCCCGACCTGCCGCCATGAGGGGCAGTACCTGCATCCCGGGAAGCTGCACATCAAGCACGCCGTGGAGAACCTGCACGAGGAGGCGATCTGGAGCCTGAACACGGATGCCCACGTCCGCTCGGCCCTGGTCGGCCGCTCGGAGACGATCCCCATCGTCGACGGCCGGATGGAGCTCGGCGAGTTCGGGCGGATCTACTTCGTCGACTTCGACGGGATGCGGCCGCGCGATCGCCGGGTCCATCTCCAGCTCATGGGAGAGTGACCGCACCGACACCCAGTGCGGTGGGTCAGCCACCCAGCGCGGGCGGGTCGTCGCGGCCGTCGCCCCAGACCTCAGGGCCGCAGAAGAACGGCCGCGCCGTGGGCCTGGGCAGGGACGTCGACCCGGGATCCCGCCGCCACGCGACGAGCCTCGCGTCGAGCCAGGCGTGGATCTCGGCGAACTCGGTCCAGGGCTCGAACGGCCAGCCGTTGGCGAGACAGATCGGGACGAGCAACCGCTTGGCGAAGACGACATCGGCGTACCCGGCGGCATAGCGATCGCTCTCACCGTCGCCGATGAAGACGACCGCCCGGCCGGCGGCCTGGTGCGCCTGGACCCGCTGGCGTTTGCACGTCCCGCAGACCCGGCAGGTCGGATGGCCGTTGGGGTAGGCGATGGTCGCCCGCCCGTCGGCGAACGACGTGCGAGCGGTGACGACCGGGAGCTCCGGCAGGCCGAGCCGCTCCATGGCCGGCGCGATGAAGAACCCCAACCCGTCGCTGACGACCTCGACCGGGATGCCGGCCGTCTGAGCTCGACGAACGAACGGGACGAAGCCCGGGTCGTGGGGCTGTCGCGCGGCGGTGGCCAGCAGCTCGGCGGCATCGGCGTGGATCTGGTTCGTCTGCGAGTCCCAGAACCGGCGCGAGCCGATGAGGCCGGCGTCGTACCGCGCCGCCATCTGCTCCCCGGCGTCGGTCGCGTGCTCGGCCATGATCGTGTCCGAGACATCGGTCAGGGCGATGGTGCCGTCGTAGTCGACCAGGATCGCGAGCGGGACCGCCCCATCGGCCAGCGGCCCGACCGGCGGCGCGGTGCCGGCAGCCGGATCCGTCGCGTCACCACGCCCGGAGCTGGACCGCGCGGCCATCAGGTCGCCCCGACGACGGGTCGCGTGCCCCAGTCGTGCCGGGCGATGACCACGCCGAGGACGATCACGACCCCGCCGACGATCTGGGTCGGCAGGATCGGCTCGCCGAGGACGATCGCCGCCATGACGATCGCCAGAGCGGGCGGCAGGAACTGCAGGTTGGTGATCCGGGTCGGGCCAAGCATCTTGATCCCACGGAAGACCACGACATTGCCCAGCGCGCCGGCAAGGAGCGCCGAGTAGGCGACCGCCGCGACCTGGGCGGGCCCGACCGCGGCCAGGTCGGCATGCGCCATCTCCCACGCGGCGGCCGGGACCAGCAGCGCGGTCCCGGCGAGGATCGCCCAGGCCGAGGTCCGGAGCGGCGAGTGACGCCGTAGCACCGCGGCTCCGAAGCTGACGTAGATCGCCCAGCAGATCGCCGCACCGATCGTCAGGACGTCCCCGAGCGCCGCCCGGTCGAGGCTGGCACCGTGGGTCGCCGCGACGATCGCCACGCCGCCGAACGAGATGCAGGCGCCGATCGCCCGTGTCCGACCCAGCCGGTCCGTCCCGATCGCCGCGGAGATGAGCATCGTGAAGATCGGTGTCGCCGCGATGAGCAGGGCCGAGTTGCCGACGCTGGTCGACGACAGCGCGGTCGTCCACAGCATCTGGTAGGCGCCGAACCCGACGAACCCGAGCAGCGCGATCCGCCACAGGTCGCGTCGGGGGATGCCGATCGAGCCTTCCCACCAGCGGCACAGCGCGAGCAGGACGAGCCCGGCGACGAGGAACCGCAGGAACGCGAACCCGACCGGGGTCAGGATCGGGATCGACGCCTTGACCACGATGAAATTGCCGGCCCAGATGGCCATCACGCCGACGGCCGAGATCTCGGCCAGCCGGCGCTCGGAGGGCGTCCCGGCCGAGGCCATGGACCCGGGCCGCGGCGCCGGGGCCCGGGCGACCGCCGGCCAGGCCGCACCGGACGTGGCAGACCCGACGGCCGTGGTCAAGCCGGAGGACGTGGCCGAGCCGGACGTCGAGACGCCCGGCGCGGCGGTCGCGTCGGGCGTCAGTGGGGTCGGAGCCCCGGCGGCGGTCAAGCGGCGGCCCGGGTCGGGCCGCCGGGGCGGGTCAGATGCCTTCCTGGTCGAGCTCGAGGGCCTCCTCGTCGCTCTCCTCGGTCACCTTGAGCCAGACGAACAGGCCGGCCAGGACGACGAGCGGGATGACGATCAGCGCTCCGAGCGTGACACCCAGGGCGACGGCGACGGTCTTCAGGGCCTTCATCGGATTCCTCCGTTCGATCACGCGGGGTCCCGCGCAGCGGTTACTTCTCGGCCGGTGCGGCTTGCCCCGGCCGGGCCTTCGTGTCGCGCAGGGCCGGGCCCTGGGCGATCATCGCGTCGATGTCCTCGCGGGTGAACTCCGACAGGACGTGCCGGCTGCCCGTCGGGCTGGCCATCAGCAGGCGGACGACGAATGCACCGTCCTGCTCGAAGAAGAATGTGTCCCGTGGCTTCTGCTCGTCCATGTATCGCCCGAGGACCCGGAACGCCTTCTCATAGTAGCCCGCCTTCGCCCAGTCGTCGGCGACGGCATGGTTGCGACGGGCGAGGGCCTCGTCCATGAACCTGGCGATGTCGTCGTCCAGGAAGGTCAGCGTCTCCTTCGTCTGGGTCCCCATCGACTCGGACCAGGCACCCGCGTCCACGCCGCTCGACACGAGCCCCTGGACGATGAACCCGTCCGGCGCCTCGGCCAGCAGGACCTCTTTCATCGCGCGCTGGTCGAGGAACGCCCCGATCGAGCGGAAGACTTCCTCGAAGTCCTGGCGCGGGGAGCCCTCATAGATCCGCACGGGTCCGACCTCCTGTTCGCGCCGCCCGACCCGGAGCGGACCTCCGCTCAGGATCCGGTCGTCTGGTCGATGAGCCCGCGATCCTTCGCTCGATGCTCGCTCCAGCGGAAGACGACGGCTGAAACGAGTGTAACGACGGCCCCGGTCACGAGCAAGGCGACCACGATGGTCGGGCCGTCCGGTGCAGGGCTCCCGGTGAGCTCCGTGTAGAGCGACCCGGTGCCGCCGATGGCGCTCGTGCCGGTCGGGAAGAGCGCCAGGCGCGTTCCCTCCATCCACCAGGTCAGGGGGTTCAGCAGAGCGATCGCCTGGATCGCCAGCGGCAGCGCCGACAGCGGGAAGACCGCCCCGGAGATCAGGAACAGACCGCCGGCCACGGCCTCCGGGTAGTGCCACGAGTCCTGGCGGGTCTGGAGGCAGACCGCGGCCATGAGGACGCCGATCGCGACGATCGACCCAAGGCCGATCACGGTGGTCACGGCCAGCAGACCCCAGTCGACGAGGAAGAGGTCGAACGGGACGCCGAGCAGCAGGACGCCGACCGCGAGGGTGATCACCGCGCCCATCGCCCCGACGCCGATCCGGGCGGCTCCGCGCCCGAGCAGGACGACCAGGAAGTCGCTCGGGCTGACGTAGACGTACTTGAGCATCCGGTAGCGTTCGCGGTCGTCGAGGACCGACCAGGCGAGCCCGGCGATGCCCGAGATCACGAACGACCAGAGGGCGCTGCCGACGACGACGAAGCTACGGTACTGCTGGCTGGACGCCCCGGCGATGACCTGGAGCATCGCGACCAGGATGAGCGCCGAGCTGACCGGCTTGGCCACCGAGTAGGTGAAGAACAGGACTGGGTCCGTCCAGTTCGCCTCCATCTTCCAGCCCAAGGACGCGGCCGTCCGGAAGCTGCGCAGGCGATCGCTCGGCCCACGACCATCGGTCCGGCGAGGGTCGAACAGGATCGGGACGGCAGGTGCGGTCATCGCCAGCGCATCGTCAGGCGACCGTCGCGCCTGGCCCGCTCCTCGAGACTGCTCAGTGCGAACCGGGCGACGACCAGGAAGACCACGGTCATCACGACGAGCAGGCCGGCCTCGACCGTCGGTGAAAGGACCGACTCCGTGGTCCCCTGCCCGGCGAATGCCAGCTGGCGCATCGCGTCGAGCCCGGTCGCCAGTGGGATCGTGGCCACCGCCAGGACCCCGAGCCGACCGAGGGCGGCGACCGGGAAGCTCAGCCCGGACACGAAGTAGACCGGCTCCTCCATCAACTGGCTCAGGTGCCACGCCTCCCTGCCCCATGCGAGGAACAGGCTGGCAAGAACCATCCCCAAGGCGTACATCGCCGAAAGCGTGAGGAGGAAGACGAAGAGCAACAGACCCCACTGCTCGACCGAGAAGACGACGCCGTAGACGACGGTGGCGATGATCAGGACTGCCGCCGCCCGGGTCGAGCTCATCACCAGCCCGCCCAGGGCCATCCCGAACAGGACGCTCATGAAGCTCATCGGCGCGGCGAAATAGAGTTCGAGGTTGCCCTGGTCCCGCTCCCAGTAGAGCTGGGCGGCCATCATCCAGACGACGTTGAGCCAGAACGCCGCCATCGCCCCGCCGAGGACGGCGAACCCGATGTACTCCGGGGGCGCCTTGAGCGCGCGATAGACGAACACGAAGGCGGACGTCGTCAGGAACGGGAGGAGGATCTCGAACAGGATCCACGATCGCTCGCGGGCCAGTCCCCGGGTCCGCGGGTACGCCCGCCCGAGGACGCTCCGCAGGTTGTTCGTGATGATCCGCCGACGGCTCCAGTCGGCCGCCGAGCGCGGATCGGTGGATGGCAGCCCGACCCAGCGCCCGACGCTCATTCCAGGTCCTCCGGGCCAGGAACACCGGACTCGTGCGATCGGCCCCGACCGCCTGTCCCGACCACTGCCGCACCGTCACCCCCGGCACCGCGGCCGTCGGTCTCCTCGTCGTCGAACCCGCGCCCGACCAGCTCGACGAAGACCTCCTCGAGGGTGGGCTCCGACTTGCGCAGAGCGAGGATGCGCGAGCCCAGCGACGCCAGTGCGGCGACGACGCCACCCAGCGCTCCGTCGTCTTCGAGGACGAGATTCACTTCGACGGCCTGGCGGCCGCCGGACGTCGCCGCGTCGGTGGCCGCGACGGTCGCGCTGACGACGCCCGGGACGCGGGCGAGGGCGCTTGCGCCGCCGTCGAGCCGGTCGAGCTCGATCCGGAAGATCGACTCGCGCTGGACCCGTTGCTTGAGCTCGGCCGGGCTGCCGATCGCCAGGACCCGACCTCGGTCGACGATGGCGATCCGCTCGCACAGCTCGTCGGCCTCGGCCATGTAGTGCGTGGTCAGGAGGACGGTCCGCCCCGGGACCGACGCCTGCCAGCTCGTGACCAGCTCGCGGACCTGGCGCGCGGCCGCGACGTCGAGGCCCAGCGTCGGCTCGTCGAGGAACAGGATCCACGGGTCGTTGAGGAGCCCGCGGGCGAAGTTCATCTTCTGCCGTTGGCCGGTCGACAGGGCGCTCACCCGCTGGAGGCGCTGCTCGCCGAGACCGACCGCCTCGATCAGCTCGTCGACCCGGGCCCACGCCTCGCGCGTGCCCAGGCCGTAGAACTGGCCGAACATCCAGAGCTGCTCTCGGACGGTCAGGATCCCGTAGCCCGACTGCTCCCCGCCCGAGACCATGTTCATGATCCGACGGATCTTCTTCGTCTCATTCTCGATGTCGAAGCCGAACACGCGCGCGGTCCCTGCGCTCGGCAGGAGGAGCGTGGTGAGGATCTTGATCAGCGTCGTCTTTCCGGCGCCGTTCGGTCCGAGCAGCCCGAAGAACTCGCCCGGCCTGACCTCGAGGTCGATGCCGTCGAGCGCGGTGATCGGCTCGGGCTTGGCGCTGTACACGCGACGGATGCCGCGGGCGTCGATCGCGGGCGCCATGATCGGAGCGGACATGGGACTCCCGGGCGGAACACGCGGTTCGGGGACGCGGAGTCTACCACCACGACCGCCCCCGGAGAAGCCTCCGGTCATACCGATGGCAGATACCCATCGAACACGGG
>JADGQI010000087.1 GCA_017881905.1 Chloroflexota bacterium | reverse complement strand
TCGTCGGGCTCGCCGGGTCGGCCCCGGACAAGTATCGCGGCCGCAAGGGAGCCTCGTCCCGGCCCGACGGTCGCGAACCGGCGGGATCTTCGATCGTGCCCGGCGCATACTCGCTGTCGGGATGTCGCGCGGCGGTGCGCGACCGACAGCCGAGGACGGTCATGGCCAGGACCAAGGCCGAGCAGAAGCAACAGAGCGACGAGCTGGCGCAAGTCTGGTCGGATCCGCCGGTCGAGGAGATCGGCTCGTCGGAGCGGACGCTCTCGAACAAGGTGTATCTGCGCGAACTCGCGATCCTCCAGGTCGAACTTGTCAAGCTCCTCGAGTGGATCAAGCACGACGGTCTGCGTGTTGTCGTGATCTTCGAGGGCCGGGACGCGGCCGGCAAGGGCGGCGCGATCAAGACGGTCAGCCTGTCGCTCAACCCGAGGTTCTGTCGGGTCGTCGCCCTGGGCACGCCGACCGAGCGCGAGAAGAGCCAGTGGTATTTCCAGCGCTACGTCGCGCACCTGCCGGCCGCCGGTGAGATGGTCCTGTTCGACCGGAGCTGGTACAACCGGGCCGGCGTCGAGCGGGTCATGGGCTTCTGCACCGAGCAGGAATACCAGGAGTTCCTGCGCGACTGCCCGGAGTTCGAACGGATGCTCGTCCACTCCGGGATCATCCTGGTGAAGTACTGGTTCTCGGTCAGCGACGCCGAACAGGAGCGCCGGTTCCAGAGCCGGCTCGAGGACCCCACGAAGCGCTGGAAGCTCAGCCCGATGGACCTCGAATCACGCAGCCGGTGGGTCGAGTACTCCAAGGCCAAGGATCAGATGTTCGCCTACACGGACATCAAGCAGGCGCCCTGGTACGTGGTCAACGCCGACAACAAGAAGCGGGCACGGCTCAACGTCATCCACCACCTGCTCAGCCTGATCCCCTACCAGGATCTGACCCCGGACCCGATCGTCCTGCCCGCCCGACAGGACGACAAGGGCTACGTCCGACCGCCGATCACGGACCAGAGCTTCATCCCCGAGACGTACTGACGCGCGTCAGGCCCCGTCGCCACCCGGCCCTGACGCGTCCTCGGTCGGCGCGTCCCCCTGCGCCTCGGATGCGTCACCCGTGCCCGATTCAGGCTCAGCACCGGCGGCCCCAGGATCGGTGCCGGAGGCGGATGCGGTCGGGGCGGCCTCGGTCGACGCGACGACCGGGGGCACGACCGCCGCGGTCGCCGGCCGATCGGTCGGACCCATCGGGTGGGCCTGGCTCTTGACCGGGTCGGGACCGAGCGGCTTCTCCGTCTTCGATCGGTACCACAGGTAGACCGCGACGGCGAGCGCGACGATCAGGATCAGGACCAGGAGGAGCAGCCAGTTCGATCCTCCGCTCGACTCTGACGAGCCGCCCACGGGACTCGGCGACGGGGCCGGACTCGCGACGCCCGCAACTGGGGTCACGGCCACCGACACGCCGCTCATCGGGTTGCCCTTGGTGATGACCGGCACGCCGGTGGCGTCGGCCCAGCGCTGGTCGCCCGACACGATCTCCGCCCGGATGACGTAGTCGGCGTTCTGATCGATCTTCGCCGGATCGAACGCGACCGAGAACGGGACCGGGACCTTGCCCGGCGCCGGGTTGACGTCGACCCCGATCGTCTCGCCGGTGTCGACACGGATGAGGACGGCGGCCGTGTAGGCGCCCGAGCCGAGCGTGATCCCGACCCCGCTGATCTGGCCGGTGACCTCGCCCTTGAGCAGATCCGATCGAAGGGTCAGCTTGACCGTCACGTCGGAGCTCGGATTGCCGTTGGTCAGGACCTTCACCCCGGCAGAGGTCTCCCAGCGATGGTCACCGTCCTCGATGCCAGCCTGGATCGTGTAGGTCAGCGACGGGTCGATGTCCTTCGAGGCGTAGGTGACCTTGAACGGGATCGGCTTTTGGCCGGGCGAGGTGATCTCCTGCGAGCCGACGATCGTCTCGGACGTCGCCGCCGCGCTCCCGGCCACGAGCAGCACGACGGCCTTCGCCGACGGCGACAGCTGGGCCGGTTCGGAGTACGTCAGCGTTCCGCTGACGGCGCCGCTGGTCGGTGTCGCGCTCGGCTTGGCCGTGGCGGTGGCGGCACTGCTGGGGACGGTGCTCGCGGTCGGCGTCGGACTCGGGCTCGGCGTGGGTGACGAAGTCGGTGAGGGCGTCGGTGACGGGGTCGGGCTCGGTTTCGGGGTGGGCTTGGGCGTCGGCTTCGCGGTCGGCTTCGGCGTCGCCGACGGGTTGGGCGTCGTCGATGGCTTGGGGGTCGGCTTCGGGGTCGGGGTCGGCTTCGGGGTCGGGGTCGGCTTCGGCGTCGCGGTGGGCGCCGGGGTCGGGATGGCCGTCGGTGACATGACCACGGGGATCTGGACACCAGTGGTCGGCGCTCCGTTGGTGATCACCGGCGCTCCGGCGCCGCCCGACCAGGCGGTCGGCGCGTCGATCACCGCGCCCCGGACGACGTAGGTCGCCGACGGGTCGACGGTGGCGGCGTCGTAGCCGATCGAGAAGGCGAGCGACGTGTTCGGCGAGGTCATGACCTGGCTGGCGACGACCGTACCCGTATCCACCTTGATCAGGGCCGCGATCCCCACTGCGGTCGCGCTCAGCGCCTCCCTGCTCGACTTGACGAGGGTGCCGCTGACCACGGCGGCCGGCGACTCGGGCACGGCCTGAAGGGGCAGCTCCACGTTCGAGGTCGGACCGCCGGTGATGACCGGCACGGCGGTCAGGTTCTGCCAGACCTTCGCGCCGTCCTGGAGCGAAGCGAACAGCGCGTAGGCGTGCGTGGACTGGATCGACGCCGCGTCATAGGGGACGCTGAACGCGAGCGGCACGTTGCCGGGCCGGTTGATCCGCTGGATCCCGACGATGGTGCCGCCGTCGGGCGATGCCGTCTGATCGACGAGGACGACGACCGCGACGGCGTTGGAGCTCAATGCGATCGTCGATGTCGAGGTCAGCTGGCCGGTGACCGCCGTCGGTTCCCCGGCGGCCTGGACGAACAGGGCCGGGACGAGCAGAAGCAGTGCGAGCGATAGGGTCGCGGCTCGGCTGAGCAGGCGGTGGACCGGGGTCATGGGGGACTCCCTCGGGGCGGATCGGCGTTCGGGCTCGGCAACGGTACGCCGCCGGCGCAGGATAGCAAACGGGATGGGGCCCGGTCGTGGTCGGACCGGGATCAGTCGCGGACCTCGGCCAGCCGACGACTGAGATACCCGCGCTCGGTCTCGTTGGCGGTCAGCTCGAGCGCCCGGCCGTACGCCACGGACGCCTCCGATCGACGTCCGAGCCGGCGTAGGAGATCGGCCCGGGCGGCATGCAGCAGGTGGTAGTCCTCGAGCTCGCCAGCGGCCTCGATCCGGTCGATCAGCTCGAGGCCGGTGGTGGGACCGTCGCGCATCGCGACGGCCACGGCCCGGTTCAACTCCACCACCGGGGATGGGTCCAGCCGACCGAGGGCGTCGTACAGCAGCGTGATCTGCGTCCAGTCGGTCTCGGCGGACGTCGGAGCCTCGTCGTGGACCGCCGCGATCGCGGCCTGGAGCTGGTACGGACCGGGTCGCCGCATTCGGAGGGCACGCTCGACTAGGGCCTGCCCTTCGGCGATCCGATCGCCGTCCCAGCGCGACCGATCCTGGTCCTCGAGCAGCACGAGCTGTCCGTCGTGACCGACGCGCGCCTCGCGACGGGCATCGTGGAGGAGCATCAGGGCCAGCAGGCCGAGCACCTCGGGCTCATCGGGCATGAGCTGCTCGGCAAGCACCCGGCCGAGCCGGATGGCCTCGGCCGAGAGCTCGCGACGAACGAGCCCGTCCCCCGACGTCGCCGAATAGCCCTCGTTGAAGATGAGGTACAGGACCCGCAGGACGTCGCCGAGCCGCTCGGGCAGGACGTGGTCCGGCGGCACGCGATACGGGATCCCGGCGTCGCGGATCTTCTTCTTGGCCCGGACGAGCCGCTGGGCCATCGTCGGCTCGGGGACGAGGAACGCCCGGGCGATCTCCGGGGTCGTCAGACCGCCCAGCGTGCGCAGCGTGAGCGCGACCCTCGCCTCCACCGGGAGTGCCGGGTGGCAGCAGGTGAAGATCAGCCGCAGTCGATCGTCCGCGATGGGGCTCACCGGATCCTCCGCCTGCGGCCCGACCGCGGCCAGCTCGGCATCGATCTCGGCCTGGCGCTGGAGCGACGGCGTCTTCTCGACCAGGCGCCTGGCTCGGCGCAGCCGGTCGATCGCCCGGTTCCGCGCCGTCGTGGTGATCCAGGCGCCCGGGTTCGACGGGAGTCCATCGCGGGGCCAGCGCTCGAGCGCGATGACGAAGGCATCCTGGACCGCCTCTTCAGCAAGGTCGAAGTCGCCGGTCAGTCGGATGAGGGTCGCCACGGCCCGACCCGATTCCTCGCGGAACAGGCGGTCGACGGCGGCTCGTGGATCAGACGTCGGCAACGGTCGCGGCTGGCGCTTCGGTCAACCGGCGGCGCCGTACTCGAAGATCGGCCGGACCTCGATCGAGCCGTGCCTGGCGCCCGGGATCCGCGCGGCAGCATCGATCGCGGCATCGAGATCGGGCGCCTCGAGGAGGTAGAACCCGCCGAGCGCCTCCTTGGTCTCGGCGAACGGGCCGTCGGTCGTCACGGTCCGGCCGTCGCGCACGCGGACGGTCGTCGCGTCGGAGGTCGGCTGGAGCGCCTCCCCGGCCTGGAACATCCCGTTGTCCCGGGTCCACTGGGTGAACGCGTCGTACTCCGCGAACTGGGACGTCATCTGGTCGTCGGAGGCGGCTTCGGTGGGTTCGGCCGTGTAGATCAAGAGCAGGTAGCGCACTGCGGTCCTCCTGGGCCTGTCGATCATGGCGGCTCGACGGCCACCGGTCACCCTGACGACGAACGGCCGACGCCGAATCGACACTCTCGTACCCGCCAGGGCCGGTCGGCGTCCCGTCGGTCAGGGTACCGCGTCGCGGTATCGTTCCGGCATGCCCAAGCGTGAAGAGGTCATCCAGGTCGGCGGCCGGGACGTGACCATCACCAACCCGGACAAGATCTACTTCCCCGAGGCCGGGCACACCAAGCTCGACCTCGTCCGCTATTACCTGGCGGTGGCGGACGGTGCGCTGCGCGGCGTCCGCGATCGGCCGATGGCCCTCAAGCGCTTCGTGGACGGCGCGGCCGGCGAGCCGTTCTTCCAGAAGCGCGCGCCCGACAAGCGACCCGAGTTCATCCGCGTCGCCACGCTCTCCTTCCCGTCCGGCCGCACCGCGGACGAGGTCGTCTTCGACGAAGCCGCCGGTCTCGCCTGGGTCGCCAACCTCGGCTGCATCGACCTCAACCCGCACCCGGTCCGGTCCGGTGACCTCGACCATCCCGACGAGCTGCGGGTGGACCTGGATCCCGTCCCGGGCGTGCCCTGGTCGCAGATCCGCGACGTGGCGATCGTCGCGCGGGAGGCGCTCGACGCCGTCGGGCTGGTCGGCTGGCCGAAGACGTCGGGTTCGCGCGGGATCCACATCAACGTCCGGATCGAGCCGCGCTGGACGTATTCGGAGGTGCGCCGCGCCGCGCTGGCGCTGGCTCGCGACGTCGAGCGCCGCGCGCCGGCGATCGCGACGTCGAAGTGGTGGAAGGAGGAGCGCCACGGCGTCTTCCTCGACTACAACCAGAACGCCAAGGACCGGACGGTGGCGTCGGCCTATTCCGTCCGGCCGCTCCCCGACGCACGGGTCTCGATGCCGCTGCTGTGGGACGAGGTCCCGACGGTCGAGGCCGAGGCGTTCACCCTGGCGACGGTCCCGGGGATCTTCGCCGAGCGCGGGGACGCCGGGGCCGGGATCGACGGGGCGGTCGGGTCGCTCGAAGCGCTCCTCGAGCTGTCCGCGCGAGACGAGGCCGGGGGCCTCGGCGACGCTCCATGGCCGCCGCAGTACCGCAAGCAGCCCGGCGAGCCGCCGCGGGTCCAGCCGTCGAAGCAGCGGCGTGCGACCGCGGACTACGACACGCCCGAGGCCGAGGCGGAGCGCGAGAAGGCGCGGGCGGCGTTGGAGCGGCGCTGGTCCGGCACCCGCCCGACGCCGACGGGCCGGCGAACGAGCACGATCCCCGTCATCGAGATCGCCCGGGCGGCCCGCAAGGCCGACGCGCTCGCGGGTCTGGAACGCTGGAAGGCGCGCTGGCCGGCGGCCGCCACCCTCCTCGAGCCGGCGGACATCCTGGTCGACGCGATGCGCGGCCGATCGACGACCTGGACCCGGATCCGGGTCAACCTGATCCACGTGCCCGAGGCGGATCGACCGCCCCAGGAGCCGCTCGACCCGGACTACGACCCGATGACCGAGTACAACGAGGCCGATCGCGCGGCCTGGCTCGGCGGCAACGGCTCCGGCGACCAGTCCGACGACAAGCCCTGAGCGCGGGCCCGGTCAGCCGGCAGCCGCCAGGCGCGCATGCCCCGCACGTTGTCCGGCCTCCCGGCCGCATTCGACGGCCGCACAGGGCGTGGTGCGAAGATCCCGCGCTCAGACCCGTGTCCTGTGACTCTCCGTCGCTGCCGATCCGTGGCGATTCGTCCGTTAGCGTGCGGATGATCCGCACCTGACCAGGACGAACGCCCAGCGACGTGGGCAGGTCGGCCGGCGACGGGACCCGGTCAGCCGGGGACGTCGGCCGCGGCGACCACGCTCCGCGTCAGCCGATCCGTGGCCAGGGCATCGCGGTAGGTCGCGAGGACCCGTCCGGGATCGCCCGCCTCGACCGCGTCGAGGAACGCCTCGGCCTGGACCTCGTACGGGTCGCGCCTGTTGGACGCGGTCCGGACCCCCGTCGGCTCGGTGATGACGAGATCCCAGCCCATGGCGTCGCGCTCGGTCGCCAACCGGATCACGATCCGCAGGTCCGCTGAGACCAGCTCGAGCTGGATGACGGGCGGTGCTACGAGACGGGTATTCACGAACGACCCGGCCGCGCCCGAGGCGAACTCGAGGACGGCGGCCGTCGAGCCGACCACGTCGACGACCCGGTCGGCCGGCGCAGGCGGGACCGCGGTGCTCGCCGCGCCCATGACGGTCGCCTCGCCGACCAGGTGCCGGGCGAGGTCGTAGAGGTGGGTCGCTTGCTCGACGACCTGTCCGCCGCCCTGGTCGACCCGTCCCCACCAGTCGGGGCCCGGCGTGTCGTCGAGCCAGCTGCCCAGGACGAGTTCGACGGGCCGCCCGGTCAGTCGTCGCCAGACCTCGGGCAGGAAGTCGAGACCGCGCCAGTGGTAGCCGACGGCCACGACAAGCCCGCTCCGGTCGATCGCCTCCGCGAGACGGACGGGAGCCTCGGCGTCACGCGCCGCGAGCGGCTTCTCGACGAGGAATGGGATGCCGCGCTCGATCAGCAGGTCGCAGGCGTCCGGCGTGCGATACGGCGGAGTGCACAGGTACACGATGTCCGGGCGCTGCTCGTCGAGCATCCGGACCATGTCCGTGTAGGCCGGGGCAGATCGGCCGGCCAGCGTCGCCACCGCCCGTTCGCTCGTGCGCGACATCAGCCCCACGAGCTCGGTCCGATCGAGCCGATCGAGCGCCGCAAGGTGCCACGGCACGATCCAGCCCGCCCCGATGAAGGCCAGCCGCGGGCGCCGTGACGCCGTCACCCCGGTCAACGGCCCGGACACACCGGACGGGTCATCCTCCCGGACGCCCCGGACCGGTCAACTGGCCCTCGCACGAACCGGTCACCCGTCGCTCCCCCCGAAGATCGCCGACAGCTCGTAGGCGGCCGTCTCCTCGAGCTGGTCGTAGCGGCAGTCCTCCGGGCTCTTGTCGGGCCGCCAGCGTACGAACGTGGTCCCGTGGCGGAAGCGGTCGCCCTGAAGGTGGTCGTAGGCGACCTCCACGACCCGTTCGGGTCGGAGGAGCTCCCAGGACAGGTCGCGGCCCCGGTTCCAGCGGCTGGTCGCCCCCGGAACCCGCTGGCCGGATGCGGCTGCGGCCTCGGCCCAGTCGGACCACTCGGACCATGGATGGCCGTCCGAGGCGCCCTCGCGAAGCGGCGCGAGCTCGGCGACGAGCTCGGCGCGCCGGGCCATCGTGAACGACGCCGTGATGCCGACGTGGTGGAGCTTACCCGTGTCGTCGAACAGCCCGAGCAGGAGCGAGCCGATCAACGTCCCGGGACCGTCCTTGTGCCAGCGGAAGCCGGCGACGACGCAGTCCGCGGTGCGCTTGTGCTTGATCTTGAGCATCGCCCGCTTGCCGGGCTGATACGCCGCGTCGAGCCGCTTGGCGATGACGCCGTCAAGTCCGGCGCCCTCGAACCGGTCGAACCAGTCGGCGGCCAGGTCGCGGTCGAGCGTCGCGGGTGTGAGGTGGATCGGCGGCGCTGCGGTCGCGAGAGCCGCCTCGAGCCGCGCCCGTCGGTCCGCCTGCGGGACCGCTCGCAGATCATCCTCGCCGAGCGCCAGCAGGTCCCAGGCCACGTACGACGCCGGCGATGCTTCCGCCAGCGTCCGCACCCGCGACTCGGCAGGGTGGATCCGCAGCAGCAGCGCATCGAAGTCGAGGCGGCCGTCACTCCCGGCGATCACCACCTCGCCGTCGAGGACGCACCGTTCGGGCAACGAGGCCCGGAGCGGAGCCGCGAGCTCCGGAAAGTAGCGGTCGAGCGGCTTGAGATCGCGCGACTGGATGAGGACCTCGTCGCCGTCGCGGAAGACCATCGCCCGGAAGCCGTCCCACTTGGGCTCGAACAGCCAGCCGGCGTCGGTCGGCAGGCCGTTCGACGGCTTGGCCAGCATCGGTTCGAGCGGAGGGGAGATCGGTAGTCGCATCGCGCGACGATAGCAGCCCGGGTCGCTCGCGGCGGTCGCCCCGGTCGGTCGCGGCCCTGGCCTCGGTCAGCCGCGGCGGCCGCTCGCCTGGACGACGGGGACCCGCCACGTGAACGCCTCGGCCGGCAGCTTGCCGAGGCGGGACCGCGTCGCATCGCGCAGGCGCCGGCGGCCGCTCGGGGTGAGGTCCTCGAAGACCTCGCGCTCGGCGTACTCCTCGAGGAACGCGGCGTACGTCGACGGGTCGTACGGGTGGATCAGCTCGATCGCATCGGCTTGGACGTCCGCGAAGCCGGCGTCCCGGAGCTCGGTCGCGGCCTCGTCCGCGGACAGGTAGTCGCCGCTGCGTTCCTCCTCCGCCTCGGACTCGTCGCGATAGTCGATGTCGTCGAGCGCATCCTCGAACGCCTCGTCCGGCGCGAACGGGGCATCGTGGTCCGCCGCCATCCAGGTCACCGCCGCGAACCGACCGCCCGGCCGAAGGACGCGCCCGACCTCGGCGACGACGCTCTGCCGATCGGCCACGAGTTGGAGGACGAAGGACGACACGACGAGGTCGAAGCTCGCGTCGTCGAACGACAGGCGACCGGCGTCCCCGGCTACGAACTCGAGCCGGCGCCGCCCATCGGGACCGAGTCGGCCGTCGGCCTCACGGCCGGCGACGCCGAGCATCCCGGTGGAGACGTCGAGGCCGATCACCCGCGCCGCAGGCCAGCGGCGGGCAGCCTCGATCGCGAGCAGGCCGGCCCCGGTGCCGAGATCGAGGATGCGTGGGGCCGACCCATCGGCTCGAGCCGGCGGCTCGCCGTCCAGCACACGTACGGCCGTCGGAGCGAGGACCGGCTCCCACCAGCGTCGGTAGCGCGCGGCGGACGCGTCGTAGCGAGCCTGGATCGTCCCCATGGCCGCGATCCCCGGGGTCGCTAGCTGTCGGTCGAGCCCTCGGCCGACGACTCGCCGGCGTCCGTAGCCCCGGCTTCGCCGCCCTCCTCGGCCGCTTCGCCCTCGGCGGCGACCTCGACGACCTCTTCCACTTCCTCGACGCGCGGCTGCTGGACCCGCGCGACGATCTCGTCGGGGTCGGTCAGCAGCGTCACGTCCTCCGGGATGACGAGATCGCGCACGTGGACCGTCGCCTCGAAGTCCACCAGGCCGTCGATCGGCAGGTCGATCGATTGCGGCAGGTGATCCGGCAGCGCCCTCACCTTGATGCTCTCGAGCATGTGCAGGAGCGTCCCGCCGAGCTTGTCGATCGCGGCTGATTCGCCGATCGTCACGAGCGGCACGTCGACCGTCAGCTCCTCGGTCATCCGCACGGCGAACAGGTCCACGTGCAGCATCCGGTGGTAGACGGGGTCCCGCTGGACGCTCTGGACGAGGACCGGCGTCGCCTTCTTGCCTTCGACCGACAGGTCCACCAGGGCGTTCTGTCCGATCTTCCGTTGGAGCGACTCGAACTCTTGGGTGTCGATGGTCAGCGACTGCGACGGCACGCCGCGGCCGAAGACCACGGCCGGCAGCTGGCCCGCCCGACGCAGGCTGGCGACGCGCTTGCCGGTCAGCTCGCGCTTGGTGGCGGCCAGGGTCGGCCGGGTGGTGCTCATGGTGGGTGGGGCTCCTCCGTCGGTTGCATCGGGCACGGTAGCACAGGGCGCCGTCCGACCCCTTCCGCCATGGTCCGTCGTTCGGGGTAGCATCTGGCCCATGGCCGCCACCATCCTGATCGTCGAGGACGAGTTCGCCGTCGCGCGCGGCATCCAGTTCGCCCTGCAGCAGGAGGGCTACGAGGTCGTCGTCGCCCGCTCGGGCGAGGAAGGGCTGGAGTTCGCCACCGCCCAGGCCCCGGACCTCGTCGTGCTCGACGTCCGCCTACCCGGGATCGACGGCTTCGAAGTGCTCCGCCGGCTGCGTGCGGCCGGGTCCAAGGCGCCGGTCCTGGTCCTGACCGCCCGCGACGACGAGGTCGACAAGGTCATCGGGTTGGAGCTCGGCGCGGACGACTACCTGACCAAGCCGTTCGGCCTGCGCGAGCTCATGAGCCGGATCAAGGCGCTCTTGCGCCGCGCCTATGGCGACCTCGCCGACGCGGCCGGCGGTCGGGTCATCCGGCATCGCGACCTGCTGATCGACCTCGACCGGCGGCGCGTCCAGCGCGGAAGCCGGCGGATCAGCCTGACGGCGACCGAGTTCGAGATCCTGCGCCACCTGGCCAGCCGGCCGGGGAGGGTCTATTCGCGACGCGAGCTCCTCGAGCTGCTGCGCGACTATGAAGCGCTCGACCAGGACGAGAAGACGATCAACGTCCACGTCAGCCACCTGCGCGAGAAGATCGAGGACGATCCCTCGACGCCGGTCTTCGTGCTGACCGTTCGAGGTGCCGGCTACGCCTTCGCCGAGCGCTGA
>JADGQI010000086.1 GCA_017881905.1 Chloroflexota bacterium | reverse complement strand
TAGAATCCCGCCGTGGCCACGTTCTACACTCTGGACCGCGCCAACGAGCGGATCGCCGAGCTCGACGAGATGCTGACCGTCCTTCGTACCCAGCGAGACGAGCTCCGCGAGCTGAAGATCGCCTTCGACGCGAGCGGACCCGGCGACGACCAGCGGCGGATCCGCCTGCGGATGCAAGGCCTGGTCGACCAGATGCAGGCGTCCGTGGCACGGATCGACGAGTGGAGCATCACCCTGCGCGACATCGACACGGGCCTGATCGACTTCCCGGCGCTCGTCGCGGGACGTCAGGTCTGGTTGTGTTGGCAGCTCGGCGAGGGCCCGATCGCGTGGTGGCACGAGCTCGACGACGGGTTCGGCGGACGACGTCCGCTGATCGATCTGCGCTGAGCGGGGCGACGTGACCGACCTGCGAGACCTGCCTCCGGCGATCGACGTCGCCGAGCTCGAGCGACGGCTGTCCTCGTCCGACGAGCCGCGCGCGCTGCTGGTCGACGTCCGCGAGCACGACGAGATCGTGGCGGCACGGATCGACGGGCTCGTCGTCCTGCCGCTGTCGCAGTTCCCGTTGCGTTTCCGGGAGCTGCCGGCCGACCGGCCGCTCCTGATCATCTGCGCGTCCGGTGGGCGGTCGGGGATGGCCAGCTCGCACCTCAACGCCAACGGCTACGCGGCCAGCAACGTCATCGGCGGGATGCACGCGTGGGAGCGCGCCGGGCTCCCGGTCAGGCGTGGGGCGCTCGACCCGGGCGAGGGCGACCTTCCCCGCTGAACGGGGGGTCAGCTCCGGAAGCGGCGGACCAGGCGGCGCCCGATCTCCCTCGTCCGTTCCTTGTGGGCGAACGCCCAGCCGATCAACAGCAGGATGATGAAGTTGATCACCCCGACGGTCGCGGCGTTCGCGTAACCGAGCTGCTGGCCGACCTCGCCGCTGAGCTTGAGCGCGGGCACCGTCGCTCCGAACAACCCGAGCTGGAAGAACGGCGTCTGCGGCGACATGTTGGCCCGGGCACTGCCGACGACCGCCGGCTGGTCCGCGGTGGTTCCGCCGACCAGGAAGACCTGCGAACTGTTGATGATCGCGCTCGATCCTTCGACACCGACCGGCAGGTCCGTGGCGGGAAGGTTCTGCCAGCCCGGCAGGTCGCCCTTGGCGTCCGGGATCGTCCAGTACAGCTGCGGCTGGGGCGCGCTGCCATCGGAACCGCCGACGAGGTAGATCACCCCGTTCGCGGTGAACCCAGACGCCAGGGTCCGGGCGACGGGCAGGTTCGTCCCGCTGCCGCCGATGTCCCAGCTCTCGACCGTCCCGACGTTGGTCGCGCCCAGACCGAGGTTGCCGCGCAGGACGCCTCCCACCGGGCCGGTCGCGTTGCTCCCGCCGTACAGATAGATGTGGTCGCCGACCAGGGCCACCGACGCGTCCGCCGTCGGGTACGGCAACGCCGCCTGGGCAACCCACGTCCCGAGCTTGGCACTCGAGTCGAGGCTGGCCTTCCAGACGGTCGTCTGCGGTCCCGCCGCCGACCGACCGCCGACGAGGATCAAGCCGTCGCTGGACGCCACGATCGCCGCTCCCGCCCTCGGCTCGGGCAGCTTGAGGAGGGGATCCTCCTTGAAGTCACCGAGCTGGCCCGTGGCCAGGTCCTGGTTCGCGACGTAGACCGTATCGGTCGGGGCGCCCGTGGCGTCGAGTCCACCGATGACGTACACGGACTGATTCAGGAAGATCGTGGCCGCCGCTGTCCGTGGGGCCGGCAGCGTGGGTCCGGACCGCCATGGCCCGAAGTTCCCGCTGTAGAAGTCCGCCAGGAACGTCGTGTCGGTCGCCGTCTTGCCGTCGCTCCCGCCGACGTAGAGCATCCGGGTCCCGACCTGGACCGCCGTGCCCTGGGTCCGAGGACCCGGCAGCGCGAGCTCGACCGGCGACGGATCCCACGGCAAGGTCGCCCCGGCGGGGGCCGGGCAGGGCACGGTCCGGTTCTCCCCGGGACAGAAGTTGATCGGCGAGAAGACGAGGACGCCGAGGTCGATCGTCGGGAACACCGTCGCGTAATAGGCGCGGTCCGGGATGTAGCCCAGCATCATCACGATGACGACGAACCAGAACGCGGCCTTGAGCGACGCCCACGTCCAGCCGTCGGCGCTGAGCAGGCCGAACAGGACCCGCTTCCGACCGACCGTGCCTGCGCCGAGCGCCTGTCCCGCCATCGTCCTCCATCCCCGTCCGCGGAACCCCGCGGTCCCGCTCCTACTTGATCGTCAGCGTCCCCGTCATGGTCGGATGGACCGAGCACGAGAACGGGTAGTCACCGGCCTTGAGCGCCGGGATGTCGTACGTCTTGGTGGCGCTCCCGTTGAAAATCTCGCCCTTGAAGACCTCCGCGCCGGCGCTGTCCTTGATGAGGATGTTGTGCGGCACGCCGTTGTCCTGGTTGTTGAAGTCGATCTTGAAGGCCGTATCCGCGGGCCCGGTGATGCTGGGCGTGGTGAAGGCGAGGCCCTGGGCGACGACCGGCCCCGGAGCCGCCAGGGCGGCGACGGCCGACGGCTTGGGTGTTGCGCTCCAGCAGGCGGGCACGGGCGTCGCCCCGGGCGGCGGCTGATAGTTGGGATCCCGCCAGCCGGTGAACGTCTGGGTCTTCCCGGCGGACGCGATCGGCTCGCCGGTCCCGGGATCCCGGACCGTGTAGGTCGTCGTGTTCGGGGCGCGGATGAACTCGATCAGGGCTTCGATCTGCTTGTAGTTGAGCGGCCCGCCGTTGGTCTGCGCCCAGATCGGCATCAGGCTGTCCGCGTTGCCGCAGACGTACCGCCCGCCCGCGGTCAGGACGTTGTTGATGTACGACGAGTTGAGGTGGGTGTAGAGCTTGGCCTGGTCGTTGAGGACGGGACCGATCCCGCCCTGGCCCTGGGCGCCGTGGCACCGGGCGCAGTTCGCCTCGTACAGGTTGTAGCCCTGCTCGACCCGGACGACTGACTGCGCCTGCGTTTCGGCGGCCAGCCGGCTCGAGTCGGCGATCGTCGGGATCCCGAGCTCGTAGAACCAGTAGAGGATCACGAACAGGACGATGACCAGGACCGCCAGGAACCCGACCCATCGGGCGCTGGCGCTCTGCCGGACGATGCCGGCGGCGCGCTCCGGCGTCAGGGCGAACTGGTGGGCGCTGGCCGGCGCCGCGAACCGATCGACCGGGGCCGGCTCGCTCGGCGGTCGCGGCGCGGGAAGCCGCTCCTCCGGGGCAGGCAGCTGCGGCACCGGGTCGGGCCCGGTCGGGTCGCTCATGCGTCTCCTCGGAGGGCGCTCGTCACGTCGATCAGATGCATCCGGTCGGCGACTTCGGGGGGATGACACCGGGCTCGCCGAGGGCGACCGGCAGCGGTCCGAGCGTGATCTTGAGCGTGTCGACGTAGAGTGCCTGGTCGTCCTTCACCAGGACCGAGAAGCGGTCCATCGAACGGGGTGCCGGCCCGTACGCGGCGCCCTTGACCTTCGTCCCGAGCCGGTCGTAGCGCGAGCCGTGGCACGGGCACTCGAGCCAGAAGTTCTTGAGGCACGGATTCGGCTTGCAGCCGAGGTGCGGGCAGCGCTGATACAGGGCGCGGACATTGAGCGCCGTCCCGTCCCCGGTCGGATCGGCGCCCTGGATGAACTGCTGGCGGCTTGGATCGATCAGCATCACGAACGACTTCGCGTTCTGGTAGTAGGCCGGGAATCCCTGGTCGATCGGCAGCGATGCGTTCTGGGCCTTGATCTCCGGCAGGGTCCCGATCTTGACCTGGCTCTTGTTGCCGCTGGCGATGCTCGGCCACAGGAAGCCGAGGGTACCCGCGCCGAGCTCGAGCAGCCACAGCCCGATGGCCGCGCCGATCGAGGTGCGGAGCAGCGTCCGGCGGGACAGGCCCTGGACCTGCTCATGGCGCAGCGACTTGATGGCCTCCTTCGAGAGGGCCTGGGGCTGCGCGGCGGGTTCGACCTGGTAGTTGCTCATGATGTCGCTCGTTCGGTTCCTTCGGTCACAGGCTGAAATGCAGCCCGTTGGTGGTGATGTACGGGATGGCGAAGGCGTAGCCGGGACCGCGGAAGAAGATCCCGACGAAGGTCAGGACGAGGCCGGTCACGCAGAACATCGAGAACAGCACGACCGCCGTCTTGCGCTGCGACGGACGGACCGCGTGGATGTCCCCCCGATCGACGTAGGGCATCAGCGCGGCACCGACCAGCACGAACGTCGGCGCGAGGACGCCCGCGACGGTCGGGTGGAAGTAGGCGAGCAGCTCCTGAAGGCCGAGGAAGTACCACGGCGCCTTGGCCACCGCCGGCGTCACGTTGCCGTTGGCGAGCTGTTCGAGGGGGGCGTTGACCATCAGGCCCATCGCAAGCAGGAAGATGCTCATCATCGCGGCCGCCAGGAACTCGATGGTGAGCAGGTGCGGCCAGGTCATGACCGTGTCGTCGGGTTCCTTCTGGACCCGGACGACCGCGTCCTGCTTGACTAGCGCGAGCAGCCGGTACGGGCGCGCCGACATCGGCACCCGCTGCTTGTCGATCTCCGTCCTGCGGGTCGGGTCGACCGGCAGGACGACCCGCGGCTCCGGCGGCGTCTTCACGTCAGACATCGTCGTTCGACCTGCGAAGACCGCTAGGGGCGGCCGAGGCCAAGGCGGCGTCGAGCACCGGAGCGAGCGCACCCCAAGGTGCGTGAGCGACGGCGCGGAGACGACAACGCGGGCATCGGTTGCTCATAGCGGTCCCGATATTCCCCCGTCTTTTCGAATACGCCAGAAGTGGACCGCAAGGAAGATCGCGGCCACGAGCGGGAAGACCATGATGTGGAGTACGTAGAACCGCAGCAGCGTGTTCTGGCCGACCTCGAGACCACCCAGCAGCAGCAGCTTGGTCGGCGTATTGAACACCGGTACATAGCCGCCCATGTTCGAGCCGATCGTGATCGCCCAGTAGGCGATCTGGTCCCACGGGAGCAGGTAGCCCGTGAAGCTGAGCATGATCGTCACGAACAGGAGGACGACGCCGACCACCCAGTTGAACTCGCGGGGCGGCTTGTACGCCCCGTGATAGAAGACCCGCATCATGTGCAGGAAGACGAAGAAGACCATCAGGTGGGCCGCCCACCGGTGGATGTTCCGGGTCAGCAGCCCGAACGTCACTTCGCTCTGGATCGACAGGATGTTGGAGTAGGCCTGGAACTCCGACGGGACGTAGAAGAACATCAGGTAGACGCCGGTCACGGTCAGCACGAGGAACAGGAAGAAGCTCAGCCCGCCGAGGCAGAAGGTGTAGGCGAACTTCACCGCGTGCTGGCGCACCCGGACCGGATGGATGTGCAGGAAGACGTTGTTCATGACCGCGTACGCCCGCGAGCGTTCGTCGTTGGGGTACGCCTGGCGGAACAGCGACCGCCATACGGGGCTCCGGCGAATGGTCTGGTCCACTCGCTCGAGGAAACTCACCTGGGTCCTCCTGCCACACCCGCGGTCCCCGCGAGCTGCGCGTCCCGATACGATTCCTTGTAGAGGCGGCCGTCGGTCGAGATCTCCTGGAGCTCGAACCGTTCCATCGTAATGGCGTCGAACGGGCAACGCTTGACGCACAGGGCGCAGCGGATGCAGCGCTCCTCATCCAGGATCATCGCCGCCCCGTTCTCCCAGCCGTAGGCCTCCTCGATCTCGGGGAGGAGGCCCTCGGTCTTGAGCTGGTTCACGTCGACCATGTGGATGACGCCCTCGGGGCAGACGTCGGCACAGGCGCCGCACAGGACGCAGCGGAACGGATCGAACCAGATGTTGAAGTTGCACATCAGGCAGCGGGTGGACTCGGCGACGGCCTGGTTGGCCGTGTACCCCAGCTCGACCGGGGTCGTGAAGTTGACCTCCGGATCGGTCGACGGCATCCGCGCCTGGAGCGGGACCATCGGGATGTGCTGGCGGGGCAGGACGTCGTAGAACTCGGGCATGTCGTGACGCCACGAGCTGGTGATCTTGACGTTGGCGGCGACCGACACGTCGGACCGCCCGGTCAGATAGCGATCGACCGCGTAGGCGCACTTCTTGCCGTGCCCGGCGGCCTCGATCAGGGTCGTCGGGCCGGTCACGAAGTCGCCGCAGGCGAACACCCCGCGGACGTTCGTGGCGTACGTCGCCGGGTCGACCTTCACCCGGCCGCGGTTGACCTCGAAGCTGGCCTCGACCGGCAGGAACGTCAGGTCGGCGGCCTGCGACACGGCCGGGATGACGGTGTCGGCCTTGATCGTGAACTCGGAGCCGGGGATCGGCACCGGAGAACGTCGGCCGGACGCGTCCGGCTCGCCCAGGCGGTTCCGGATGAACCGGACGCCCGTGACGCGTCCGTCCTCGCCCAGCACCTCGATCGGGCTGGCGAGGAATTCCATGCGGACGCCCTCGCGCTCGGTCTCGCCGAGCTCCTCCTCGTCGACGACGAGCTCGGAGCGGGTCCGCCGATAGGCGATCGTCACGTTCTCGGCGCCGTGGCGAAGGCTCGTCCTGGAGCAGTCCATCGCGGTGTAGCCGCCGCCGATGACCACGACGTCCCGGCCCGGGTCAAGCTCCTGGCCGAGGTTCGCCTTCTTCATGAAGTCGACGCCGTAGTCGACCCCGATCAAGTCGCCGCCGGGAACGTCGAGCGCCACCGCGTCCATCGCGCCGGCGGTGATCGCCACCGCGTCGAAGTCGCGCTGGAGCTGGTCGAAGGTGATGTCGACGCCGATGGTCGTGTTGAACTTGAACGTGACCCCGAGCCTCTCGATGAGGCGGACGTCCATCTCGATCGCCTCGCGCGGCAGGCGGAACGCCGGCACGCCGATGAGCATCGTGCCGCCGGCGTACGGCAAGCTGTCGAAGACGGTCACGCCGAAGCCCTTCAGGGCGAGCTCGCGGGCGACGGCCATCCCGGCCGGCCCGCCGCCGACGACGGCGACCCGCTCGGGGCGAGGGTCGATTGAGGGCATCTCGTCGGGGATGCCGGAGGCCTCATGCCATTCGACGAGGAAGCGTTTCATGGCCCGGATGGCCAGTGGTCGATCGATGTCGCCGCGCCGGCAGGCGCGCTCGCACGGCGCGGAGCACACATACGAGCACATCGCAGCGACCGGGTTCGGATCGCGCGACAGCAGGTACCCCTCCTCGAACCGCCCTTCGGCGGCCAGGTTCAGGTAGCCCCGACAGTTCGTCCCGACCGGACACGCTTCCTGGCACTCGATGTTGCACTGGAGCCAGGAGGCGTCGACGGGCTGGACCAGGAATTCCTGGTTCGGATCGATGGCCAAGCGGGGTCGTGCCTTTCCGTGCGATCGGCTCGGTCAAGCGGAAGCGAACCGGCGCCTGGGCGCCAGCGAGCCCGAATCTACCATCGCGGGCACGCCTCCTGCACGAGTCGGCCTTCGAGTTGACTCCTCCCGACGTCGCAGCTACCCTCGGCTCACGAAACGAGGATGACGATGTGACCGCGAGCGAGTTCGCCTTCCTGGCTCTCGGCCTGGTCCTGGGGGTCGCCAGCGGGGCTGCCCTGTCGATCGTGATCCGAGCCCGACCGCCCGCACCGCGCGAAGTACGCGTGACCGTGCACACGGATGCGGTCCCTCGCCGCCTGCCGGCCACCCTGTCGGGGTTCGCCCCACCGTCGGCCGCCGTCGTGGCCGCCGCCGCCCGCGGGGGACCGGCGGACCCGACCACGCTCGGTGCCGCCGATGAGGCGACCCGAACACCCGTTCCATCCGGGTCCGAGTCGAAGGAACCGGTCGGCATCCCGATCCGGCCAGAGACCGATGCGCTGGTCGAGGCGCTCGATGCCGCATCGACGGTCGCGGTCCTGGACCGGGCCCTGGCCGCGGTCGGCTCGACCGGTGGGTCGACCCGGGCGATGGCGAACGGAGAGCCTCCGAGGGCCAGTCGCCCGATCGGCTCCGGCGAATCTGCCGGCGCCGGGGGAGGCGCGGGCGGCGGCGCGGGCGAGGCGGCAGGTGGCACCGGATCGACCGTGGGTGGACCGGGCGGCGGAGCTCCGAGCGGACCGGATCCCTGCGCCGACGAGCGGCGGATCGCCGACGAACGATGCGCCCTCGCGGATCGCCTGAAGGAAGCGGCCCAGGTCGCAGCCGATCGAGCCCGTGAGGCGCAGCGGGCCTACGACGAGCACACCGGCCGGAGCAGTCGCGCCGCGAGCGTCGCCGATCCGCGCGCGGTCCGAGCCGCCAAGGAGGCTGCCTGGACGGACTTCCGGCGTGGCAATGCCGGCGCCCAATCGCGCGAGGCGGTCGAGGCGGCAGCGCGCGACTGGCTCCAGGAGATCGACCGCATCAACCGGACGGCGCAGGAGGCCGAGCAGGAAGCGCTCCGCGAGCGGGCGGCCGCGGGTGCGCTCGTCAACATCATCGAGCGCGTCTCGCTCGAGGCTGACGCGGCGCGGATCAACGCGGAGACCGCCGCCGAGGCCTGCATCGTCG
The DNA here is from genome assembly GCA_017881905.1 of Chloroflexota bacterium. Classification (GTDB taxonomy): domain Bacteria; phylum Chloroflexota; class Limnocylindria; order Limnocylindrales; family CSP1-4; genus Chersky-267. Next base: position 12,799 of record JADGQI010000086.1, on the reverse strand, counting down.
CCCGCGAGTCGCTCGCGACGTGCGAGGAGGCGCACCGAGCCCTGCCGCCGGATGCACCGGTCCAGCCCGAGCACGAACCGGGCGAGGTCACCGAGGAGGGCGCCCGGCTGCTGCTCGTGGGGAGCCCCGGCTCCGAGCCGGGCGGACTGGCGTTCGACGAGGATGCGCCCCATCGCGTCTTCGGCGAGAACGAGCCGGCCATCCTCAAGCTCCTCCGCGGCGACCGCGGCACCATGGTCCGCGTCGTGGCCGCGCTGGCGGGCGGGGATCCGGCCGAGCAGCGGCGCTGGCAGCTCGCGTTGAGCGGACTCGTCGACGCGATCATCGCCAGGGCGATCGAGGCGTCCGCCCTGGAGTTCCCCCGCGACCATCCGTTCTGGGGGCTGTTCAGCCAGGCGCAGAGCCGGGACGTCGCGACCGCGCTCGCCTCGTTCGGGTACCGCTTCGACGGCCTCGGCGGCTTCATCGACGGACGCGTGCCGAGCCAGCGCGACCTGTCCCTCGCGGTCGGATATGCGGGATCCGACCCGATGCGGGTACGGACCTGGCCGAGCGAGCAGGAGGCTGCCGAGCTGTACCGCGGGGTCGCGGTGTCGGCCGGGGACTTCCTCGCCGCCGCCGCCGGCGGCCTGACCCTCGGCGAGATGGTCGGACTGCTGCGCGGACGGGCCGAGGGTCTGACCGACGTGTGGAACGCCTGGGGCCGCGTCCGGCCGCTGCTGCTCGAGCCCTAGTCCGGCCGGCTCCCCGCGTCGGCCTCGGACACCGTCTCGGCCTCGGTGTCGACCTCGTCGTCGTCGATGATCGCGACCCGGAAGTCCTCGGCGGCCGCCACGCCGATGCGCGCGCCGTCGCCGGCGGCCCACTCGCCGATCCTGGCGGCGAGACCGTCGGGGTCGCGGATCTGGGTCGCATGGGCGCGCAGGGCGTCGACCTTCCGACCGATCGTCGCCGTGACGTCCACCCAGGCGGTCGGAGCGGTCGTCCAGAACAGGTAGACCCGGCGGACGCGATGCGGAGCGAGGCCGGACCGAGCCAGCCACGGGAACGCCATCGGATTACGGGCGGCCGGGTAGACCGCGTCGATCGCAGCCAGCCCGGCTGCCCGGTGATCGGTGTGGTTGATCCCGCCGTCCGGGTAGACGACCACCTCGGGGTCCTGGGTCAGGACGGCGTCCGGTCGGAAGGTCCGGATCTCGCGGACGAGCAGCTCGCGGAGCGGGAGGTCGTTGGCCAGGGACCCGTCCGGCTGGTGGAGGAAGCTCACCCCGGCATAGCCGACGATGCGGGCGGCGGTGCGCTGCTCCCCCTCGCGGGTGGCGGCCAGGGCCGACGGGTCGAGATCGGGATCCTCACCACCCTGGTCGCCGCTGGTGCAGCACACAAGCCAGCCGGTCGAGCCGGCATCGATCCAGCGTGCGGCCGTCGCGGCCGGTCCGAAATCCGCATCGTCGGGGTGGGCGACGATGACCATGAACCGGTCGGGGCGCCACTCGTGCGGCGCGGCCGGCGGCTCGACCGTGGACGCGGGTTGCGGGGTCTCGACCGGGTCCGTCATCGGCGACGGAGGTGCGCAGGAACGGGTTGCACAAGCGTTCGGGATTCGTACAATCGCGTCCGAGGCTTCGCTCGTCTCCCCCCACGGGCGAAGCCTCTCTCCATGCCCAGCCCTCGACCCGGCTCAGCCGGCCCGTTCGGCCTTCGCTCGGGCCAAGGTGGCGAGCACGTCGGCGGCATGGCCGTCGGCCTTGACCTTCGGCCAGACGTGGGCGATCCGACCGTCGGGATCGACCAGGAAGCTCGACCTGACGATCCCCAGGTACTCACGCCCGTAGTTCTTCTTGAGCGTCCAGGCCCCGTAGGACTCGGCGACCGCGTGATCCTCGTCGGACAGCAGCGTGAACGGGAGCGAGAACTTGTCCCGGAAGCGCCGATGGCTCGCCGCCCCATCGGGGCTGATCCCCCAGACCTGTGCACCCTCGTCGCGGATGTCGCCGTGGATATCGCGGAACTGGCATGCCTCGGTCGTGCACCCGGAGGTGTCGTCCTCCGGGTAGAAGTAGACGACGGTCCAGCGGCCGCCCTGGTCGGTCAGGCGGTGGACCGTGCCGGCCTCATCGGGCAGTGCGACCTCCGGAGCCCGGTCGCCGACGGCAGGAACGCTCATCCGGGGAGCCTAGCAGAGGCCGTCGATCCGACCATCGTCTCGATCACCACGAGCCAGCCGGCCCGGATCGAGACGAGCGCGACGGGACCCGATCGGACGTTCGAGAGGCCGCGGGCCGGACCGAGCGGCAGCGGCTCGTCGACGAGCGGCCAGGCGAGGCCGTCGGTGGTCACGCCCTCGACGCCACTCCCGAGCGGGAGCAACGAAACGAGGTCGCCCGGTCGCCCGGTGGCCGTCAGCCGGCCCGGGCCGTGGAGCAGGGTCAGACGGGTCGTGGCGTCGACCAGCCGGACGGGGACATCGGCGAGCTCGGGCAGGGCGAGCAGACCGATGTTGGCGAGGAGATGATCGATCCGCCCGCCGAAGCCGCCGATCATCGTGATCGCGTCGGCCCCACGCACGATGGCCGCCTGGACGGCCAGCTCGGCGTCGGACTCGTCCTTCGCGCTGGGCGCGACCTCGACCGGGACACCGGCGGCCTCCAAACGGGCGAGGGCCGCCGGGTCGATCGAGTCGAAGTCGCCGACGGCGAGGTCCGGCCGCAACCCGAGCCCCTCGGCCGTCTCGGCACCGGCATCCGCCGCGATGACGAGATCGACACCCGTCGACCAGCCCGGCCACGCTCGGTCGAGCGCCGCGCGATCCGGCCCGCTCCCGGCCAGGACGATCAGCGCATGCATCCCTGGCCGGATCAACCGCGGCCGGGACGGACCGGAGCGCGGGCGAGCAGCCGGTCGATCCACTCCGCGGTGGATGCGGATGTCTCGTCCGCCCCCGCCGCCCGCAGATCGTCGGCGTTCCCGAGGATCGATTCGATCCCGACCGCCCGGGCACCGACGGCGACCGCCATCCGCATGTCGGCCGGCGTATCGCCGACATAGACAGCCTCCGACGACCGATCCTCGTATCCGAGCCGCGCCAGGCCGGCGCGCAGCGGCCCCGGATCCGGCTTCTGCGCGGTCATGTCGTCGCCGTAGACGATCGCCTCGAACAGTCCGTCCAGGCCGTGGCGTCGGAGCTCCGCTCGGACGCGATCGCTCCGTCCGGCGGTCACGATCCCAAGCGGGTGGCCGGCGGCGACCAGCCGGCGGAGACCGTCGCGGACTCCGGCGAAGAGCGTGGTCTCGCCCTCGTCGAGGGCAGCCCACCAGCGCGCGTTGGCTTCGTCCAGTCGGTCCTCTGGGACACCGAGATCGGCGTACATCACCCGCCAGTCGGGAGCGAAGCAGAGCCGATACCGGATGCGATCGAACGGGAGTCCGAAGGCCGCCATCACCTCGACGTTCGCGTCGTAGATCGCACCGAGCGTGTCGGCCAGCGTGCCGTCCCAATCGAACAGGATCGCGTCCACCGAGCGATGCTACCCGACCGGCCGATGGTAGACTCCCGCCGTGCCTGAACCCGCCGATCGTCCAGGGATCCAGCGCGTCCTGGATGCGGCCGCTCGCAAGGGCGTGACGCTCGATATCCGGGTCTTCGCGGAGTCGACCCACACCGCCGCGGACGCGGCAACGGCCGTCGGAGCGGAGCTCGGGCAGATCGTCAAGTCGCTCGTGTTCGTGGCGCCGGACGACGACGGCGCGCCGGTGGCCATCCTGTGCCTCGTCTCCGGTCCGAACCGGGTCGACCTCGCCAGGCTGGCCGCCGTGACCGGCGAGAAGGACGTCCGCCGAGCGACGGCGAAAGAGGCCAACGAGCTGACCGGCTACACCATCGGCGGGATCCCGCCCATCGGTCATCTGCGACCGATCCGGGTGATCATGGATCCCGATCTCGGCCGATATCCCGTGGTCTGGGCCGCCGCCGGCACGCCAACGGCGGTCTTCCCGGTCTCGCCGGCCACGCTCCGGACGCTGGCCAACGCCACGGTCGCGCCGATGACCGAGGACCGACCGGCACCGGTCGCCGAGGTGGCTGAGCCCGTCGCGGAGGCCACGCCGACCGACGCCGTGCCGAGCCGCTCGACCGAGGGGTGACCTCCGAGCCGAGCCACGCGGCGGTCGACTATCCCGGTGGCATCCACGTCCGGTCGCGCTGGGCGGGGAGCGGTGAAGGCCCGGCCGTCTTCGCCCTGTCGGAGAGCGGCGGATCCCTGACCGACCACGGATCGGTGGTGGGAGCCAGCTACGAGCGGATGTGCAGGGCCGAGGTCCGGGTCGAGACGCCGGCCGGACCGTGGACAGCCCGTCTTGCGTCGCCGGTCTTCGACGAGCCCGCCGCCCTGCTGTGGGACTCGGAGGGCCTCCTCGTCGTCAAGTACGGGTTCGTCACCTACGGCTTCGAGGCTCGAACGGGTGGCCTCCGCTGGACCCACCGATCGGGGACGCCCGTGACCGTCGTCCTCGGCTCGTCGAGGCTGCCGCACGTCATCGTCCAGGCGGAGATCGAGACGTTCGCGATCGCGCCCGACGGCGAGGTGGCCTGGCGGGTCGCCCACTCGGACGTGGTGACCGACGCCGAGCTCGTCGGTGGCCGGCTGATCCTGACCAGCTACAGCGGGCAGCTCAGCGCATTGGACCCACGGACCGGATCGTCCGCTCAGGGCTGAGGGATCCCCGCGGCGCCGGCAACGGGCATCCGACCCGATGGCTGTGGACGAACGGTGGACAACCGCCCCGAGCGTGCTCCGTTCGGTGGACATGATCCATTGACCGGGGAGGGTCGCGGGCCGTAGCGTATGTGTAGCCCGGAGGGGCTGAACAGCGCTAACGGCAGCGATCGCCTCAACGCCCACGCGCCGGGTAGGTTCCTCTGGGCCCTTCCATGCCCGGAACCGACGACGCCACCGGCCCCTCTCGGATCCCGCCGCGGACCATCACCGGTATCATCCGGCGTCGTGGGACCCCTCCTCGTCATCGTCGCGGGCATGGTCGCGCTCGGTGGCGGCATCATCGTCCTGCGCTCGTTCGGGCCGGGCTATCGGGTCGGCCGTCTCCTGGCGGCCACCCCGCTCGTCACGATCGAGGCGGCCGAGGGGTTGGCGGCCGCCGGGACACCCCGCTACATCCGGCTGGACGGTCGGCTCGACAGCCCGGATGACTTCCCGGACGAGCACGAACGACCGCTCGTCTATCGCCGCCGGCGACTCGAGCTGCGACGCCACGAGCGCTGGACGGTCGTCGAGGACGAGGTCCAGGTCGTGCCGTTCGAGGTCCGCGAAGGGCTCGGCGCCGTGGCGATCGACGTGGCCGTGCTCGGGGCGGAGCCGGGTACGCTGGTGGTCCTCCCACGCGAAGCGGTCGGGACAGCCGCCGACGCCCCCGAGCGGGTCCCGGCGGGGACGTCTCCGACGACGCCGGTCCGGTATCGCGTCGAGCAGATCTCCGCGGTCGAGCACGCGACGGTCCTCGGCGTCCCGGTCCGATCGGACGGCGGATCGACGATCCTGACCGCCGGCCTCGGCCGTCCGTTGATCCTGTCCACGATGGAGCCAACCGAGGCGATGCAGCTCCTGGCGGGCGGCCGGCGTGGCGGGCCCATCGTGGCGATGGCATTGCTGGTCGCCGGGATCGGGTTGATCGTGAGCGGGCTCCTGTGGGCCGTCGCCGGGGCGATGGCATCGACGATCGTCCCGACGATCGCGTTCGCGGCATCGCCCGAGGCGACGCCGGTCACCGGGGGCGACACCCGGAGCGCGGGCGAAGGCCCGGGACTGGTCGGCACGCCGCTCGTCGCCATCGCGCTCGTCGTCCTGATCGGGTTCGTCAGCGCGGTCGCCTCGTACACCTACGTCCGGATCACCGCGGCACGCTCGGATGGACCGCGCCAACGCGATTGAGCGGCGCCGCCGTCCGGGCCGGTGCGCCCCGCGTACGTTCGTCCTATAGAGAAGAACTGTGAGGTTTCCTAGGCTGACCAGGTCAGTTCACATTTCCTCATGAAGACTGCCAACGTTGCTCATCGATCGCCCGGCGGATGCCACCCTTTCCGTGACCAAGGCGGCCCGACTGCTCGGCGTCCACCCCAACACCATCCGGGCGTGGAGCGATCAGGGTCGACTTCGCTATTACCGGATCAACCCGCGCGGCGACCGGCGCTACCGGCTGAGCGACCTCCAGCGGTTCCTCGCTGCGGCGGAGGGCGGTCCGATCACGGGTCGGATGGAGCCCCACGAAGCCGACGTCATCTCCCTCGCCGCGGTCGCACCCGGCCGGCGGATCCGCTCCCGGATCGAGGCCCGGCGCCGCCCTGACATCCGCCCGAGGCTGGTCGATCGCGACGGACCGTCGGCCGCCGACGACATCGCCCGGATGGCCACCTGGGCCGCACAGCTCCAATCGATCCAGCAGCTCGGGAGCCGGCTGAACCGGCTGACCGTCGAGCGCGAGGTCGGGCTGGCGATCGCCACCGAGCTGCGCGAGCTCATCGACTACCACAATGTCAGGGTCTACCGGATCGTGGGCGAGGACCTGGTGCCGGTCGCGTTCAGCGGCCAGGTCGGCGAGTACATCGACGAGACGCCGGAGCAGCTTCGGATCGGGGTCGGGGTCGGGATCACCGGCTGGGTCGCCGCGCACGGCGTGGCCCAGAACCTCGGCGACGCGGCGGCCGACCCGCGGGCCGAGACCATCCCGGGCACGGAGGACGACCTCGACGAGTCGATGCTGCTCGCGCCGATGACCTTCGACGATCAGGTCCTCGGCGTCCTGGTCCTGTCGAAGCTCGGGCTGGACCAGTTCAGCGACGACGACCTTCGCCTCCTCGAGATCTACGCCAGCTTCGCGGCCCAGGCGTTCGTCAACGCCGACTCGACCGAACGCCTGCGCGAGCAGTCCGCCATCCTCGAGCGCCAGCTCCGCAACCAGCGCGAACTGCTCCAGATCACCGAGTCGATCCTGACGACCCTCGACCCGCGGGCGGTGCTGGATCAGATCACGGATCGGCTGGGCAACCTCGTGCGCTACGACAACATCTCGATCGAGGTGTACGACCGCCGGGCGAACGTCCTGACGCCGCTCACGGCCCGAGGGGTCAACGCCGACGACTACCTCCAGCCCTGGGAGCCGGGCGAGACGGGCGTGGCCACCTGGGTGCTCCAGCACAACGAGCCCCAGCTCGTCGTGGACGAGCTCGCCGACCCGCGGGTCCTCCAGTTCGATTCGACCGGGCCCGTCGACGGCAGCATGATCGTCGTGCCTCTGCGCGGGCGCGAAGGCGTGGCGGGCGTGTTGACCCTCGAGCGACTGGGTCGGGCCGACCGGTTCAACGAGGAGGAGTTCGAGCTCGTCAAGCTGTTCGCCGCGCAGGTCTCGATCGCGCTCCACAACGCGGAGATCCACCGTGCCGTCGAGATCCGCGCCCGGTCGGACGACCTGACCGGCCTGCTCAACCACGGCACGTTCCAGGAGTTCCTCGTCCACCAGGTCCGCGAGGCGACCCAGTTCAGCCTGATCATGCTCGATCTTGACGACTTCCGGACCGTCAACAACGAGCTCGGCCACCAGGCCGGCGACCGGCTCCTCCGGGAGATCGCCGACGCCCTGCTCCGCGCCGGACGGGACACCGACCACATCTTCCGGTACGGCGGCGACGAGTTCACGATCCTGCTCCCGGGCACCGATGGGACGGGCGCGCTCCGGGTCGCCGAACGCGCCTGCGATGCCGTCCGCCGCGTCGCCGAGCAGCCCGTCTGGGCAGCGGCGAGGACGGTCGTCTCCGCGTCCGTCGGCGTGGCCACCTTCCCCGTGGACGGCGCCGCTGCGGAGGAGGTCCTGCTCGCTGCCGACCGCGCCTGCTATGTCGCCAAGCGAACGGGCAACGGCCGGATCGCGACCGCCGCCGAGGGGTTCGCGCTGGCCGCCGAGGTCACCCTCCAGGAGCCCACGCCGGTCGACCCGCCGTCGATGGAGATCCCGACCGACTAAGATCGCCTAACCGCCGGGACCCGAGTGGCGTCACACTGACGCTGATGAGGCGCCCTGCATCGAACCCGGTCCTCCTCCTCGCCGCGAGCCTGGCGATCGCGGTCGTGGCGGTCGCCTGCGGTCTCGGCGACATCCCCACCAGAGCGCCGCGCAGCGCGACACCCGAGACGCCCGGTCCGACCCCGAGCCCGACCGCGATCCCGCCGCCCACGGCGACGCCCTCACCGACCCCGAAGCCCGAGCCGACCCCCCTCGTCTACAAGGTCAAGGCGGGTGACAGCCTCCTGTCGATCGCCAAGAAGTTCAAGACGTCGGCGCGGAGCATCGCCTTCTGGAACCGGGCCAAGTACAAGAGCCTCGACCCCGACAGCACGACGTACGACCCGAACCGGATCGAGATCGGCTGGCGCCTGACCATCACGCCCGGCGTGAAGATCGAGGATGGCGTCGCGCCGACCGATGCGTCGCCGACGCCCGAGCCGTCGGTCAGCCTCGGTCCGGCGATCCTGCCTCCCGCCGACGGCACCGGGCTCCTCGTCACGCACGGATCGCGCGAGTCGAATGCCGTCGCCCTGACCTTCGACCTCGGGGGATCGCCCGAGACCGCGCTGCCGATCGTCCAGTGGCTCATCGACCGGCGGGTCGAGGCGACGTTCTTTACGACGGGTGAGCTCGCGCAGAGCGACATGACGGCTCACAGCGTGCTGGCCCTGATCGCCGCCCATCCGGACCTGTTCACGGTGGGTGACGGCGGCTGGACGAGCGGCGACCTGACCGCGATGACGGCATCGACGATCGGCGACCAGCTGGTCAAGGCGGACGGCGTGATCTCGGCGGCCGTCGGATCGACGACCAAGCCGATCTTCCGCCCAGCCGATGGGTCCCAGAACGCGACGGTCCGCGCCGCGGCCGCGGCCGCCGGGTTCCCGTACGCCGTGCTCTGGGACGTCGACGCCGACGACGCCGTGCCCGAGACCGGCGGGGGCGCGACCGCCGACGACATGGTCACCAAGATCGCCGCTCGAGCTGCCGGCGGGTCCATCATCCGGCTCCATCTCGGGGGTCCGTACACCCTCGACGCGCTGCCCGGGATCCTCAGCGCGCTCGACGGGGCAGGGCTGCACCCGGTGACGATCTCGAGACTCCTCGGGCTCTGACCCGCGACGCTATCCTCACCCGATGGACCGCCCACGGATCGCCGTGACCCTGGCCGTCGCCGCCCGGCAGAAGGATCCGGCGAACGCCGCGCAGAAGAACGAGCTGTACCTGGAGGGCATCCGCCGCCACGGCGGTGAGCCGATCCCGCTCGATGCGACGACGGACCTCGGCACCCGCTCCGAGGCGCTCACCACGATGGACGGCCTGCTGTTGTCGGGCGGCGCGGATGTCGATCCGGCCCGCTATGGCCAGCCGATGCGCGGCTCGGTCGACGTCGAACCCGACCGCGACGCCCTCGAGGCCGAGGCATGGGCGACCGCGTCGACGCGCGACGTCCCGATCCTGGGCATCTGCCGCGGATTCCAGGCGATCAACATCTTCTCGGGCGGGACGCTCCTCCAGGACGTCGGCGGGCACGTTGGAGCCGCCTGGGGGAAGGGGCCCGCGCGGATGCACGCGATGCGCCTGGTGCCCGGCACGCGTCTCGCCCGGATCTTGTCGCCGGCCAAGGTCGTCGGCGCCACCGAGGTGAACGCCTACCACCACCAGGGCGTGCTGGCGGGCGATCTCGCCCCGGGCCTGGTGGCCAACGCCTGGGCGGCCAGCCCGGCCGGGGACCTCGTCGAAGGGATCGAGGCGGCCGACGGGCGCTTCCTGTTCGGGATCCAGTGCCATCCCGAGCGACGGGAGTCGACGCCGGCGGAGTTCGAGCGACTGTGGAACGTCTTCGTCGACGCCTGTCGGGGGCCCGCCGCGCGCCGCTGACGGATCCGGGTCGTTGCCGTGCCACGAGCCTGCGTTGCCGTGCCACGAGCCTGTGTCGCCGTGCCAGCGCAGGCCGGGCTCACATCCGGCCGGCGGCGATGACCCGATCGAGGAACTGCCGGGTCCGGACCTCGGTCGGTTCGGTGAAGATCCGGTCCGGCGGCCCCTGCTCGAGGATGCGCCCGGCATCGAGGAATCCGACGCGATCCGCGATGTCGCGCGCGAAGCCCATCTCATGGGTGGCGATGATCATCGTCATCCCCGCACCCGCCAGCTCGCGGACCACGTTCAGCACCTCGGCCACGAGCTCCGGGTCGAGGGCGCTGGTGATCTCGTCGAGCAGCATGAGGTCCGGACGCATCGCCAGGGCGCGCACGATCGCGACCCGTTGCTGCTGGCCACCGGACAACCGATCCGGGAACTCGTCGCGTTTGTCCTCCAGCCCGAACCGGGCGAGCAGCTCGGTCGCCTCCTCGGCGGCCCGCCCGGATGGCGTCCGGAGGACCTTGCGCGGCGCGAGGGTCACGTTGTCGAGGACGCTCATGTGCGGGAACAGGTTGAACGCCTGGAAGACGATCCCGATCCGCCGGCGGATCTTGTTGACGTCCACCTTCGGCGCGGTGATGTCGACGCCGTCGATGAGGATCCGACCCGAGTCGATCGGTTCGATCAGGTTGATGCAACGAAGCAGGGTGGATTTGCCACTGCCCGAGGAGCCGATCAGGCAGACGACCTCGTGGGGTGCGACCACGAGGTCGATCCCGCGCAGGACCTCGAGCTTGTCGAACGACTTGCGCAGCGCGGCGATCTCCACAGCGGGTCGGACCGTGTCCGGCGAGTCGGCTGCGGTCGTTCGCACCGACCGTTGGTCCAGACTCATCGGGCCGTCGTGGCCCGGCGCCGCTGATCCCGGGTCACCAAGACGTCGGTTAATCGGGCGAGCGGGATCGTGAACAGCAGGAAGACGAGTGCCACGACGATGTACGGCGTGAAATTGAACGATGCGGATTGCCGGATCTGGGCTTGCCGGAAGATCTCGACCACGCCGATATACGACACGAGGACCGTGTCCTTCTGGAGGCCGATGAAGTCGTTGAGGAGCGGTGGGATGACTCGCCGGACGGCCTGCGGCAGCACGACGTGCCGCATCGACTGGAGGCGAGACAGCCCCAGCGATCGAGCGGCGGCGTCCTGGCTCGGATGGATCGAGTTGATCCCGGCCCGGTAGACCTCGGATACGTAGGCCGAGTAGATGAGGGTCAGGGCCAGAATGGCGAAGACGAACTTGCTCACCCCGGTGACGCCGAGTCCAGGGATCCCGAACCCGAGGACATAGATGATCAGGATGCCGGGCAGCGCCCGGAAGACATCGACATAGACGGTGGCGATCAGTCGGATCGGGAACAACACCGAGCCGGGCAAGCTTCGCAGGACGGCGATGACCAGACCGAATCCAAGGATCAGCACCTCGGACACCAGGAAGAGCTGCACGTTGACCCAGAAGGCCCTGACGATGAGCGGGAGAGAGTCGGCGAAGACCCGCCCGTTGAGGAAGGACTCCTGGACGGCTGGCCATCCCGGGGCGTTGACGACCAGCAGCGCGACGACCCCGAGGAACACGACCGTACTGACGAATGCCACGAGGGTCGAGCGCAACGCGCCCGACCCTCGCTCTCGTCCGTATCGTCCCCCGCCCCCTGGGAGCCCGATCAGCAGCCCGGAGTCGCCCGGTCCGCCGGAGATCGCACCGGCCATCCGGCCGCTCGCCTAGCTGGAGCCCGGGCGGATCACGGCTTGAGCACCGGTGTGCTCGTGGTGAATGGAAGGTACTGCTCGGCCAGCTTCTTGAGCGTGCCGTCGGCGGTCAACGCGCCGATCGCGTTGTTGACACAGGTCGTCAGAGCGCTGCCCTTGCCGAGGACGAGGCTGAAGTGCTCCGGAGTGCCCTGGTCGAGCTGACCGACGATGACGGAGCCGGGGACCTGGACGTTGGTCACATAGTCGGCCGTCGGCAGGTCGACCACGATCGCGTCGATCGTCTTGTTCTTGAGGTCTTCGACCGCGGCGTCGGTCGAGTCATAGACCTGGGCATCCTTCGTTGGCTTGATGATCTTGACGATCGCGTCAAGGCTCGTCGTCCCGACCTGGGCGCCGAACGACGCGTCCGCGAAGTCGGCGATCGAGGTCGCCTTCGCATATTTGCTGGACTTCAGGGTCACGATCGACTGATTCCCGAAGTAGTAACCGTCCGACAGGTCAGCTGTCTGGGCCCGCTCGGGCTTGTATGACACCTGGTTGATGTCGAAGTCGAATTCCTTCGCGCCGGGCGCATAGGAGTTGTCGAACGGGACGACGATCCAGGCGACGTCCGTCGGCGCAAAACCGAGCTTGTCCGCGACCGCGTACGCGACCGCGCTCTCGAAGCCCTTGCCGGTGGTCGGGTCGCCCCCGTCCTTGTCCCACGGCGCCGTGTTGCCGCCGTCCTTCGCGAGGAAGTAGGGCGGATAGGCGGGGTTGTTGGTACCGACCGTCAGCTTGCCGGGGGCGACGAGCTTGAGGTTCGCCACTGCGCAGGCGTCCGGCGTCGGCGCCAGCGTGGGGCTGGCGGCCGCGACGCTCGGCGCGACCGACGCCGCCGTCGTGGGCGCGGCGCTTGCGACCGCGGCAGCGCTCGGGCTGGCTGCGGTTGAGCACGCGCCGACGAGCGCGGCTACGAAGGCGCTCGCGCCGAGGAGCAGCGCGACCGATCGTCGGCGCGAGGCAGTGCGGCCGGCTGTCGAGCGCGGGTCGCGCTGCGGCGTCGGGGCCGCCGCGAACGGGCCGTCAGTTCTGTCGGTCATCGATC
>JADGQI010000085.1 GCA_017881905.1 Chloroflexota bacterium | reverse complement strand
TCGGCTCGTCGGCGTTCGTCGTCCGCCCAGCACTTCGCCTGCCACTCGTCATCGGCTCGGTCGGCCTGGCCATCGGCGTGGGCGCACTCGGTCTCACAACCAGCCTCGGACCGGCGCTCGTCGCGATGGCCATCGCCTCGGCCGGGAGCCTGCTGACGGAGGTCGTCAGCACGACCATCTTCCAGCGGACGGTCCCCGATGCCGTCAGGGGTCGAGCGCTCGGGACCATCGCGACGATCTCGACGCTCGCCTACGCGGCCGGCTCGCTCGTCCTGCCGGTGGCGGCGGGCGTCGTCGGCATCGGCCCGGTCCTGCTCGCATCGGCGGTCGTGGTCATCGTCGGATCGCTCGTCGCCGTCGCGTTGATCGGCTCGGCCGGCGACCACGGCCCGTCGGCCGAGCTGACGACGGCCGCCGAACGCGTCGCCGGCCTTCCGGTCTTCGCCGGCGTGCCAGCATCGCGCCTGGCCCAGGCGTTCGCCCGGGCGGTCGAGCTCGATGTCGCGGCCGGCGCGGTCGTCATCCGGCAGGGCGAGCCGGCCGATCGGTTCTACGTGATCCTGGCCGGCGCGTTCGACGTCGACCGAGCGGAGACGGCCGAGGCCGCGCCCATCAGGCTGCGGACGATGGGCCCGGACGAGGTCTTCGGCGAGATCGGGCTCCTGACCGGGTCGGCACGGACGGCGACCGTCACGGCGACGAGCGAGAGCCGCCTGCTCGCCCTCGACGCACCCGAGTTCCTCGACCTCGTCGCATCGGCCGCAGAGGTCGGACCGCGACTGCTCGCCATCCACCGCGGCGGGGCGGTCACCGGCTGATCCAGGTGTCGCCCAGGCGACGCTCGGAACGTCGCACGTCGGCCTGCCGCTGCGCCACCGGGCGGTGTACGGTTGCCGGCAGGTGGACAAGACCGCAGCCCACCCGATCTCGGTCGACGGAGGCCGCGCGGCCGGCAGGAGGCTTCCATGCCAGAGCACGACGACACCAAGGCTCCCGGGATGATGTCCCGGATCGACGACGACGACGTCGAGGGCCATGGCGGCCCCGGTTCCGCCCGCAAGGCGACCGACGACGACGACGTCGAGGGCCACGGCGGCCCCGGTTCCGCCCGCAAGACGACCGACGACGACGACGTCGAGGGCCACTTCGGACAGCTCAAGAGCCCATCCAGCCGCGGCGAGTAGACCCGCTAGGCGGATCGCCGCTCGGGGCGCCGGTCAACCGCCCGGACGCGCCCCGTTCGAAATGGCCGCCAGGATCGCCTTGACCTCGAACGGAGTCGCGTTCGGGTGCTTCGCACGGATGAGCGCGGCGAGGCCGGCGACGTGCGGGGCGGCGAAGCTGTTGCCGGTCGCGATCATCCGCGATCCGTCCTTCCAGGCGACGTCCACGTCGACGCCGTAGGCCCCGAACTCGACCGGCGGACTCGGGTTGTAGAACCACGTCCAGCGATCCGGGATGTCATGGGCCGCCACCGAGATGACCGACGCGAACAGCGATGGGTAGCTCGGGCCCGGGACGTTGTTCGCGGCACTCACCAGGACCACGTTGGCGAAGTACGCCTCGTCGACGATCTCGTGGAACACGGCGAACATGGCGTCGCTCTTCGACGACAGACTGAGGTTGATGACCGAGGCCCCCTGGGTGATGGCCCACTCGAGCCCGGCCGCGAAGATCGTGCCCTTGCCTCGGTTGTCAGGTCCGAGGACGCGCACGGAGATGATGTCGGCACCGGGTGCCAGCCCGTGGATGATCCCCGCACAGGCAGTGCCGTGACCGACGACGTCGATCGCCTCTGGGTCGTCGGTGACGACAGGATCATCCTCACCGGGCTCGACCTTGACGCTGCGGATGAGCTTGCCACCGACCGCCGGATGGTCGCGCTCCACGCCGGAGTCCACGATCGCGACCGTCACGCCGGTCCCGTCGACGCCGCCGAAGGCCGCCTCGCGATCGATCCCGGCGATCGGAACCGACCGGTCGAGGTCGCCGCGCCGCTCCCCGACGAACGGCTCGCTCCAGGCGGGCAGGTACGGGTCGGTCAACGGTCGTGGCGCGGATCAGGGCTCGACCGGCCACGTCGACGCGATCGGACGTCGCGTTCGGCCTGCCGGGCTAGGGCGGCGAGCAGATCGGTCACCAGCTCGAGGCGATCCGGGTCGATGCCGCGGATCCGGGCGACCTGCTCGGCCAGCGTCCAGAGACGCGAATCATCGTCCCGGCCGAGCCCGTCGGTCGCCGCGAGGACGAGCTCGTCGAGCGCGGCCTCGGTCACCGGGTCGGCGCGGTCGGCGGCGGACGTCGACGCCAGCTCGGCGAGCGTCGAGCGGAGGAGCCCGGCCAGGTCGCGCTCGACCCGGCTGGCCCGGATCGCGACGGCCGCCTGACGGGCGAAGACCCCGGCCAGCTCGATGTCCCGCAGCGAGAACGCCGCCTGGCTGCGCTTGTCGAGGACCTCGAGGACCCCGATCGTCCCGTGATCGTCGACGAGCGGGACGGCCACGATCGAGCGGGGGACGTAGGCGGTCTTCTCCGCGACCGTCCGTCCGAAGCGGGGATCGCTGGCGACATCCGACAGGGCGAGCGCCTGGCCCGAGGTGTAGACGTAGCCGGCGATCCCCTGGTCGGGACGGATCGCCACGCCGATGACGCCCTGGCCCTGCTGGCCGGCGGCGACCTCGAAGACCAGTCGGTCAGTGGCAGCGTCGTACAGGGCGATCGACGCGGCCTCCGCCTCGAACAGCGCGACGGTCGCCTCGACGACGGAACGGAGCACGGCCCGGGCCGAGCCGATCTCCAGGCGACGGGCGACATCCCCCCGGAGCGCGATGCGCTGCAGGAGTCCGACGGCCTCCGGGCCGAGCGTCGGGGGCCGATCGTCAGTCATCGCCCGTCAACGTTCCGCGGCGCGAGCGAGGCGATCCAGGTCCGGGATGATCAGCGCGTCGCGCTCGAGTCGCACCAGGTCCTGGGCGGTCATGTCAGCGAGCAGCCGGTTGACCGTCTGGCGGGTCCCGCCGATCATCGCGGCGAGGTCGCTCTGGGTGAACGGCCAGTCGAGCCGGATGTCCTTCGAGACCCCCGGCTGCGCCTCGCGGGCGAGCCGGACGATCCGGCTGGCGAGCCGCCCTGGCAGATCGAGGAAATGCAGCTCCTCGACGTGCCCCGTCAACCGCCGGAGCTCGGTCACGAGGCTGGCGAACAGGGCCTTGCGGAGCTGCGGCTGGGTCTCGACGAGGTCCTCGAAGCGATCCCGACGTAGGACGAGCGATTCGGTCGACTCGATCGCGACCGCGGTCGCCGAGTGCGGTGCCCCATCGAGCAGGGCAAGCTCGCCGAAGAAGTCGCCGCGCATCAGGGTCGCGATGATCGCGCCCTCCTCGCCCTCGGGTGACGGCAGGACGATCTTGACCGAGCCGGATTCGATGATGTAGAGCGAATCGCCCGGGTCGCCCTGGTGGAAGATGGTCTCGTTCTTGCGGTAGCGGCGGACCCGGAGCGAGGAGGCGCACAGCTCGAGCGTCTCGTCGTCGACCTTGGCGAACAGCGCGCACCGGCGCAGCGCCTCGATCGCGAACTCCGACTCGCTCATCGATCCTCCATTGACCGGTCCGTCGACCCGTGGCACATCGTAGTCGGCACCCGTCGGGCAGTCGAGGAGGGAATCAACGAGGCGGCGCCGGTCGGCGTCGCCTCGTCTTCGAGCCTTGTCCGGGTGGGACGCGTCACGGCGTCCCGACCGCGATCACTTCTTGTGCGGTCGGCTCGCCTCGCGGGCCTCGTGGTTGCGCAGGTTGCGCTGGATGTCCTGCTCACGGGCCCGAGCCAGCTGCTGGCTCAGCACCGGGTTGCCGTACATGTGACCCTCGACGTCCTCGTCGTCGGTCGCCTTGCGCGCGGAGTGCGTGCTGTGGCCCTCGACATCCGCGTCGTCGGTCGCCTTGCGCGCGGAGTGCGTGCTGTGGCCCTCGACATCCTCGTCGTCGGTCAGCCGGCGGTGACCCTCGACATCCGCGTCGTCGGTCGCCTTGC
>JADGQI010000084.1 GCA_017881905.1 Chloroflexota bacterium | reverse complement strand
GACCCCGCGATCGCCGCCCGCGGCTCGCTCGTGATCGTCGCCTACCGCGCCCACGACGCCACCGCCGCCTACCTGTTCATCCGCCGGAGCACCGATGGCGGGAACACCTGGGGCCGCCCGCGGCAAGTCGCCCGCGTGGTCACCGACCGACGGATCGGCGAGCAGTCCGTCGCGATCAGCTCGGCCGGCGTGTTCATCGTCTGGACGAACCGGGTCACCGGCGAGATCGACCTGCGTCGGAGCACCGATAGAGGTCGTCACTTCTCCGCGGTGCGTCGCATCGGCACGACGACCTACACCTTCTCGCCCGGCGATCCGACCTTCAGCGACGGCCTGATCGGGCTGGCCGCGACCGGTGACGACGTCTATCTCGCCTGGACCCCGAGCGGCGATGGACCGGCGGACTCGATCGTCCTGAGCCGGTCCGATGACGGCGGCTCGAGCTTCCGTTCGGCGAAGACGGTCTTCGATCGCCCGACCTATGGCTGGCCGTCGCTGAGTGCCGCCGGCGTGTTCCTGGTGGGCGAGTTCCAGGCCACGGACGGCAGCATCTGGTTCCTCCACTCGAGCGACCGCGGTCGCCATGTGGGAACACGTCGCCTCGCCGACCCGACCATCGGATCGACGGTCTTCGAGGGTTCCGTGGCGGTCGACGGGCACGGTGGAACGCTGGTCAGCTACAGCCGGTCGGGGATGGCGACGTCGACCGACGCCGCGCTGGGAGACATCCTGGTCCGGCGAAGCGACGACGGCGGCGACCACCTGTCGCACGCGGATGTCGCGGCGGGCGGCGTACCCGGAGTCGGGAACATCGGCACCGCCCTGACCGATCACGGCCAGCTGTTGGCCTTCGCGACGTGCAGTGACGCCGCCCTCACGCTGTGCGACGTCGCCACCCTGCGTAGGAACTGATCCGCCGACGCAAGAGGCCGACGGCACGATCCGGGGGGTCAACAGCCCCGTCGAAGGGGTCGGCACCGCTCACGGCCGGGCTGGCCCGACCCTGTCAGAATCCGAGTCGTGACCGACCTCGTCGCCCGCGCGCGCCCATTCGCCCTTCTCGTCCTGACCGGTGCCGGCCTCGTCGGTGGGCTGATCCTGACCCTGGTCGGTCGCCCCGATGCGGCCGCCTGGGTCTGGGCGGTGCCCGCGGTCGTCGTCGGGATCCGGCTGGCGTGGTCGATCGTCCGCGACCTCATCGCGGGCAAGGCCGGGGTCGACGTCATCGCCGTGCTCGCGATCGCCGGTGCCCTCGCCCTCCGTGAGCTGTTCGCCGCGTCCGTCATCGCGGTCATGCTCGCCACCGGGGAGGCGCTGGAGTCGTACGCGGAGGGTCGCGCCCATCGCGAGCTGACCGCCCTGCTCGGGCGGGCACCGAACGATGTCCGCCGGTACCGTGACGGCGAACTGGACGTGTGTCCGATCGGCGAGGTCCGCGTCGGCGATCGGCTGCTTGTGCGCCCGGGTGAGGTCGTCCCCGTCGACGGGGTCGTCCGGGGCGACCCCGCGGTCCTCGACGAGTCGGCCCTGACCGGTGAGAGCCGGCTGGTCAACCGCGAGGAGGGGGATACCGTCTCGTCCGGGGTGGTCAACGCCGGCGGCCCGTTCGACCTCCAGGCGATCGCGACGGCGGACGCCAGCACCTACGCGGGCATCGTCCGACTGGTCGAGGAGGCCGGGCAGGCGAAGGCGCCGTTCGTCCGGCTTGCCGACCGCTACGCGCTGTACTTCGTGCCGCTGACGCTCGGCATGGCCGGGCTGGCATGGATCCTCTCGGGTGACCCGACCCGGGCGCTCGCCGTCCTCGTCGTGGCGACGCCCTGTCCCCTGCTCCTCGCCGCGCCGATCGCCATCGTCGCCGGCATCTCGCGTGCGGCGCGCCGCGGGGTCATCGTCAAGGGCGGCGGTCCGCTCGAAGCGCTGGCGCGGGCGCGCGTGCTCCTGTTCGACAAGACCGGGACGCTCACGGCGGGTCGTCCACATCTGGCCACCGTCGAGGCGCCCGATGGAGACCCCGATGAGGTGCTCCGCCTGGCTGCGGCGCTCGAACAGGCGTCTCCACACGTGCTCGCCGCCGCGATCGTCCATGCGGCCCGAAGGCGCGACCTGACGCTGTCTCTGCCGGTCGATGTCGTGGAGACCCCCGGCGGCGGGGTGGCCGGCACCGTCGAGGGCCGCGCGGTGGCCGTCGGGTCGGCGGGGTTCGTGGCCGGCGAGGATGGGCTGCCGACGTGGGCGCGCGAGCTCCGGCGGCGAGCGGTGATGGAGGGTTCGTCGAATGTCTTCGTCCGAATCGACGGGCGGATCGCCGGGGCGCTCATCCTGGACGACCCGATCCGGCCCGAGACGCCGCGGGCGGTCAGGAGCCTGCGTCGGGCGGGGTTCGCCAGGATCATCATGGTCACCGGCGACCACCACGCGGTCGCCGAGCTCGTCGGTGCGGCGATCGGGCTCGATGGCGTCCTCGCGGATCGCGCCCCGGCGGACAAGGTGGATGCCGTGCGCACCGAGCGCGACATCGCGGGTGGCCCGCTGGTGATGGTCGGGGACGGGATCAACGACGCACCCGCTCTCGCGGTGGCCGACGTCGGCGTGGCGATGGGCGCGCGGGGAGCCACGGCATCGTCGGAAGCCGCCGACATCGTCATCACCGTCGATCGGCTCGATCGCCTCGCCGAGGCGGTCCGGATCGCCCGGCATTCACGGTCGATCGCCGTCCAGAGCGTGATCGCCGGGATGGGCATGTCGCTCGTGGCGATGGTCCTTGCGGCGTTCGGGTTCCTGCCGGTCGTCGCCGGCGCCCTGCTCCAGGAGGCCATCGACGTCGCGGTCATCCTCAACGCGCTCCGCGCGCTGCGCGGCGGCACGGAGCGACCGATCATCGTTCCCGGGTGGGCGGACACCGGGGGACGCCTGATGACCGAGCACCGGACACTGGCCCCAGGGATCGCCAGGCTCCGCGTCGTCGCGGACCACCTCGACACGATGGGCCCGGCCGAGGCTCGAGACGCGCTCGTGGGGGTGCGGTCGTTCCTCGTCGAGACCCTCGTCCCGCACGAGGAGGAGGAGGACCGCGAGGTCTATCCGCTCCTGGCATCGGCGATCGGCACCGACGATGCGACCGCGGCGCTCCATCGGACGCACACCGAGATCTTCCACCTCGTCCGGCTCTTCGGACGGATCGTCGACGAGATCGGCACGGACGGCCCGACCATCGACGACCGGACGGACGTCCAGCGAGCGCTCTATGGGCTCGATGCCATCGTCCGCCTGCACATGGCGCAGGAGGAGGAGCTCTACGCGTCGATCGACCCGGACGTGTCCGCCGAGCTGACCCTTCGGGCGGCCTGACGGGCCGGCGGGCGGCTCGCATCGCGGCCGCCCCGACCTATCGTGCGATCGCGCTCGACTGCACCGACAGGGTGCCCACACCGACGCGTTGACGGCCGCGATCTTGTAGTAGTACCGGACCCCCGAGGTCGTCGCGGTGTCGCCCGTCGCATCGTCACGATCGCGCAGCCGGTGTCAGCGGGCACCAGAAAGTGGTGCTATCGGTCACCGATGAAAGTTCTGCTGAAAGCTCGCTCGGTCAACGTCGCCTTCCCGATGAGGGGCGACGCGGGAATCGCGCCGGTACAGACGACG
>JADGQI010000083.1 GCA_017881905.1 Chloroflexota bacterium | reverse complement strand
TGGTCGCGTCCGGCGACGCGGCCGACCCCGCCAGGCAGACCACGATCACCTACTACATCGACCCGACCCAGCAGTCGACGTCCGGGGCGATGACGTCCTACGTCAATGGCGTCCTCGCCCAGGTCAACCTCGGGGGCCGGCCGGTCGCGATCGTCAGTCAGCCCCAGACGATCCAGACCCAACGACTGAACGCGGTGTCGTACCTCGTGCCGAGCATCCTCGGGATGGCCCTGATGCAGACGGGGATCTTCGCGGCGATCCCGATCGTCGCCGACCGCCAGAAGCTGATCCTGAAGCGCCTGGCCGCGACGCCGCTCCGCCGCTGGCAGCTCATCGGCGCGAACGTGATCCTGCGAATGATCATCGCCCTGGTCCAGTTCGCCCTGATCGTCGGCGTCGGGGTCCTGGCGTTCGACATCCAGATCGTCGGCAGCTGGCCGGCGATGATCGGCCTCGCGATCCTCGGCTCGCTCGCGTTCACCTCGCTCGGCTACGTCATCGCCACCCTGGCCAAGACCGAGGATGCCGCCAACGGGATGACCAGCGCGGTGCAGTTCCCGATGATGTTCCTGTCCGGGACGTTCTTCCCGATCGCGCTGATGCCGGACGCGCTCCAGACCGTCGCCAAGTTCCTGCCGCTCACGTACCTCTCGGCGGCGCTCCGCCAGGTCATGGTCGGCGGCGCGGCCTACGCCCCGTTGTCGATCTGCGTCGCGGTCCTCGTCGGCTGGACCGTCGTCTGCTTCGGGTTCGCCAGCCGTCGCTTCCAGTGGCAGTAGCGGCGGCCTACCAGCGCTCCTCGTGGACGATCGACTCGAGCGGCCGACGGCCGCCCGGTCGGAGCGGCGCCGTCAGTCGGCCCGGGTCCGCCGGGAACCCGAACGACAGGATGTATTCGCACCAGCGGTCCGCCGGGTAGCCGAGGATCCGCCGGGTCGTGTCCTGCTCGTAGACCGTCGCCGGCACGGACCCGATCCCGAGCTCCCAAGCGGCCAGCATCATGTTCTCGGTCACCTGGCCCAGGTCGAACATCACCGAGAGGGGCTGGCCGTCCGCTCGCGGGTCGGGCGTGATGAGGGCGACGCCCATCGCCGCACCGGCGAGATGGCCGGCCCACGGTCCGACGGTTCCGAGCTCGACCAGCCGGGCGCGGTCGCGGATCACGATGACGTCCCAGCGCTGGCTGTTCTTCGAGCTGCCCGCCCGGCGGCCGGCCCGCAGGATCCGGTCGACGGCGTCCGGCGCGATCGGTCGGTCGGTGAACTCGCGGATCGCTCGCCTGGCCCGGATCGCGTCCCAGGCGGTCACGGTTCTCGGGCGCTCGAGCGGCCGACCATCGCCAGCGCTGGTGCCGCGGCCCGGTCCCCGACGAGCGGCCCCTCGAGGTCGGGCAGCCGCCGGGCGTCGGCGCTCCCGGCGGCGGCGGCCGCCGCCTCGGGGCTGAGCGGCCCACCGAGCTCGCGAGCGAGGAAGCCGGCGACCGACCGCCGGAATGCCTCATCCTCGTACAGCCAGCTGTGCCCGCCGTGGTCGACGACGAGCAGCTCAACCGGAGCGGGATCGATCGTTCCACGGCGGGCCTCGACGGCCGCGGAGGCGATGCGCCGGGCGTGCTCGACCGGCATGATCGGGTCGTCCCGCCCGTGGGCGACCAGGATCGGCCCACGGTAGCGGCGGACGGCATGCCGGGCGCTGATCGCCCGGAGGGCGTGGCCGCGCGGCCGCACGAACACGCGGGTGGTGATCCAGGACAGCGGGGTCGCGATCGGGCCGGGGAAGGGGAGCCTCGCAAGGCGGAACGTCTGGCGGACCATCAGGCTCGGATCGGACGGGGTCGACACGCTGACGACGGCACCGACCCGCGGGTCCGCGGCGGCCGCAAGGATCGCCCCGATGCCGCCCATCGAGTGTCCCATGATCCCGCCGCGGGTGACCTCCGGGCGTGCGAGCAGCGTCACGAAGGCAGCGGACGCGTCGGCCCCGTACTCCCCGGCCGAGACCGGCAGGCTCTCGGCCGGGTTCGCGCCGTTGCCGCGGACGTCGAAGGTGAGGCAATGGAAGCCGGCGGCGTGGAGGAAGACCGCATTGGGCAGGGTCCGGTCGCGGGCGGAGTCCCAGCCGTGGACGAGCACCACCCCCGGCCCCGGGGCGCCGCCCCGCGCGGGGATGAACCACGCCGGGAGCGCTCCGGCGTCGGACTCCACGACGGTCTCCTCGTACGGCAGACCGAGCTCGGTCGGGCCGGACATCGGTGGGCGTCGGTGCGGGAACCCGGCACGCTGGCGATAGACGTGGGCGAACCGCAGCGCGGCCGCGAACGGAGCGAGGGTCAGGCCGGCGATCAGGCCGGCTCGTCGAACGGTGGGCACGACCCAAGGGGACGACACTCCGAACGGACTGTCAAGCGCGCCCGGCTAGACTTGACCGGTGACGAGGCGAGAGTCCCATGCCGTGCTCGGGTTGCAGCCCGGGGCGTCGGCCAGCGCGATCAAGGCCGCCTGGCGCCGGCTCGCCCGCGAGCACCATCCGGACGTCGTCGGGAACGACCCGGCCGCGGCTCGTGCGGCGACCAAGCGGATGGCCGAGATCAACGCGGCCTACGAGCACCTCCGCGACGCGCACCGCCGGCCCGGCGGTCTCGGGACGGGGGCCGACGGATCGGACGCCCGCCGACCGTCCGGACCGCCGCCACCCAAGCCGACCCGACCCGTGACCGCCCGGCTCGACATGAGCGACGTCCTCCATCCGCACAACGCGACGACCTCGCGTGGGCGTGGCGGGCATCCTGCCGGCCAACCGCCGATCCGGACGCGGGCCGCGGAGATGGGCCCGCGCCGGGCGTCGGACCCCAACGGTCCGCTGATCCGGTCGCGCGTCCGCCGGTTCCGACCCCCGGCGATGCCGAGCCTCGAGGTCGCCCTGGCGACCGAGATGCCGTTCGGCAAGTTCCATGGCCACACGCTCGGGGAGATCGCGGCGTTCGAACCGTCGTATGTCGACTGGATGGCCACCACGATCGTGCGCGATCCGGATCTCCTCGCCGCCGCGCGCGTCCTCCGCGACGACCTCGATCGGCGGGGGATCGTCCGTCGGAGTCGTCCGTCACGGGTCCCGCCGGCGCCACCGACCGACTGAGCCGGCCCGCCCGAACGGTCGCATCCGACGGATCGGCAGGTCCCGGACATGACGATCGCCCCCGGTGCCCTCGGGGGCGATCGTATGGGAAGCGTGAGAAAGGATGGCGATGAGACCTGCCGTCTTTCCGAGTCCCCGGGCCTGCCGGCCGATAACTCATGGTTGCTCGGCTCGTGGCCGGAGGGTCGTCGCGCCTTCTTCGACAGGTCCTGGCGAATGCCCTGACCGATCCTCGACGTTCGGCTCGTTCGACTCCCGGTCCGTGACCGACGCCTCAGGTTTCGCTCCCGCGGCTCGTTCGACGGCGTGA
>JADGQI010000082.1 GCA_017881905.1 Chloroflexota bacterium | reverse complement strand
GCCGTCGACACCAAGGACCACTACACGAAGCAGCACTCCGAGGACGTCGCCCGCTATGCGCTCTTCCTGGCCGACCGGATCGGACTGCCCGCCGAGGAACGCCGCTCGGTCGAGCTCGCCGGACTCCTGCACGACGTCGGCAAGATCGGGATCCCGGACGCGATCCTGCGCAAGCCGGGGCCGCTGACGACGGACGAGTACGGGATCGTCAAGCAGCACGTCGCCCTCGGCGACGCGATCGTCCGGGATCTGCCCGACCTGGAGACTGTCCGCGCCGGCGTGCGACACCACCATGAACGCTGGGACGGTGGCGGCTACCTCGACGGGCTTGCCGGCGAGGACATCCCGCTGATCGCCAGGATCGTGTCGGTCGCCGACGCGTTCAGCGCGATGACGACCACCCGGTCCTACCGCAAGGCGCTCTCGGTGAACGAGGCCCTCGAACGCCTGCGCGACGCCGCCGGGAGCCAGCTCGACCCTCGCCTCGTCGCCGCGTTCGCGGCCGGGATCGAGACCTCCGACGACCCGCCGCTGCCCGGCGACGGACGGACCGGTCGACGATCCTGGGCGCCGACCTCCAACGTCGCCTGACGAGGCGGCCGACGTAGACTGGCCGGGTGCCGAGCCGGAAGCCCCCGTCAGACCAGGTCGCCCTGTTCCAGCCGCCGCCGGGACGTCAGCCGCTGGCGGCCAGGATGCGCCCGCGTGACCTGTCCGAGTACGTCGGACAGGACCATCTGGTCGGCGAGCGCGGCCCGCTCCGCCGATCGGTCGAACGTGGCTATCTCGGCTCGCTGCTGCTGTGGGGTCCGCCCGGGACCGGCAAGACGAGCCTGGCCCGCCTCCTGTCGGCCGAGATCAATGCACGGTTCGTCAGCCTGTCCGCGGTCATGAGCGGCGTCGCCGACATCCGGGCGGCCGTCGCCGGCGCGCGCGACCGGCTCGAGCTCGACGGCGGCCGCACGATCCTGTTCATCGACGAGATCCATCGCTTCAACAAGGCGCAGCAGGACGGCCTGCTCCCCCACGTCGAGGACGGCACGATCATCCTCATCGGGGCGACGACGGAGAACCCCTACTTCGAGGTCAACGGGGCGCTCCTGTCGCGGCTCCGGGTGTGGCGGCTCGAGCCGCTGTCCGATGACGAGGTCGCCACGGTGGTGCGGCGCGCCATCGCCGACCCCGAGCGCGGTCTCGCCGGCGAGCTGGGTCCGGAGGGCGGCGTCCACCTCGACGACGAACCGTTCGACCACCTCGTCGGCCTGGCTGGAGGGGACGCCCGCCAGGCGCTCAACGTCCTCGAGGGTGCCGTGACGCTGGCGGAGGCGGAGGCCCTTCGCGACGACGCGGGCCGGGTCTCGCCGCGGCTGGCCGACGTCGAGGCGGCCGCCCAGCAGAAGATCCTGGCCTACGACCGGGCGGGAGACGGGCACTACGACACCGCGTCGGCGTTCATCAAGAGCCTCCGCGGCAACGACCCAGACGCCGCGCTCTACTGGCTCGCGACGATGATCGCCGCCGGCGAGGACCCCCGGTTCATCGTCCGTCGGCTGATCATCTCGGCGTCGGAGGATGTCGGCAACGCCGACCCGCGGGCCCTTCAGGTCGCGGTCGCCGCCGCCGCGGCGCTCGACTGGATCGGGCTGCCGGAGGCCCAGTACGCCCTCGCCCAGGCGACGACCTATGTCGCCACGGCGCCCAAGTCGAACCGCTCGGGCAGCGCCTATTGGGCGGCTGTCGCGGATCTGGAGACGTCCGGAGCACTGCCGGTGCCGATGCCGATCCGGAGTGCCGGCCACCACGGGCTCAAGCAGTACGGCTACGGCGTCGGGTATCGCTATCCGCCGGAGTTCGACGGCTCCGACATCGCCCAGCAGTACCTGCCGGACGCGCTCGTCGACCGGCGCTACTACCTGCCGAACGACCAGGGCTACGAGGCCACCATCGCCCAGCGGATGGCGACTCGACACGAGGCCCGGGAGGCGACCCGTCAGCGCGGCCGCCCCGAGCGCGAGTCGATCCCGGCGCCGAAGGCCGACCCCAAGGCCGGCGGCTCGATCATGCGCACTCGCGAGGAGAACCGGCGCAAGCTGGCCGAGACCGAGAAGAAGGACGCCGAAGGGGCCTAGTCCGCCTCGTCCGTGGCACATCTGCACCACCGTCGGTGCCCCGACGCAACGTTCGGTGCGACCTCGGGGGCCTGTGCAGGGGGGTGGTGGTCGATCCGGTCCGGTTAGTGCTGGCCCCATCTGCTCCGACAGTTGGGTACCGGCGGGTGATCCCCCTCGAAGGACGCAAGGTCCACGGTAAGGGTCCACCGAAACGACCGGGCCGATGCGCCCGACACGCGAGGAGGCCCCCGATGGCGCTACCAGCGCATGAGGCCACGTCCGCCGCTCCCCCCGCCGCCCCTTCCACGTCCAGGTCCCACGGTCATCTCGGCCGGTTCGTCCGCCTCGGGCTGATCGGCGCGGCCGTCGTCCCGGTCATCCTCGGGGCTCGACTCGGGTTGGCGGCGTCGACCCAATCGATCAGCGTCCAGGCGACCGCCGACGCCCAGGTCCGATCCCACTTCCCGGATCGGAACTACGGCACCGGTATCCGCCTCCGGACGCGAGTCATGGCCGGCGACCATCAGCGAACGCTGATCCGGTTCACCATCCCGACGGTCACCGACCGGATCGCCGGGGTCCAGCTTCGGTTGTTCGTTCGCGACCGGAGCAACAAGGGCGGCGAGATCCACCAGATCGTCGGTCCATGGAGCGAGACCACCGTGACCTGGACCAAGGCGCCGCTGATGGCCCCCGCCGTCGTCGGCAAGATCGGGGCCACCGGACCGGTCGGTCGCTGGATCACCGTCCCGCTCAACCTCACGGGCCTGAAGTCCGGCAAGAAGGTCGATCTCGAGATCGTCGGGACGAGCAGTGACGGCGCGCTCTTCGCGAGCCGCGAGACCGGGAAGGGTCCGATCCTCCTCCTGAGCGTGGCCGCCTCCCCGACCGCGACCCCGAAGCCCACGGCGACGTCCCAGCCGGATCCGACGGCGGTCCCGACGCCGAGCGCCAACGACGGCACGTCGGGGCCGACGCCGACCCCGGGTAGCGACGGGACCCCGGCCCCGACCGCGACCCCAGACCCCACCTCCAGGCCGACCCCGGCCCCGACCGCAACGCCCGATCCGACCCCGGCGCCGCCCAGCGGCCCGACCGGACCGAAGAGCCCGTCGGTCGGCATCGTCATCAGCAAGGCCGAACTGGCGTCCCTGCCCACCTCGGGCGCAGCCTGGGCCAACGTCAAGTCGTGGGCCGACGCTTCGGCCGGCACACCCGACATCCAGAACCAGGACGAGGACAACGACCTCCACGTCCTGGCCAAGGCCCTGGTGTATGCACGGACCGGTGCGGCCAGCTATCGCGTCGACGTCCTGGCCAACCTCAAGGCGGCCGTCGGCAGCGAGGCCGGCGGACGCACGCTCGCGGCCGGCCGGAACCTGCCCGGCTACGTCATCGCCGCGGATCTGATCGACCTCGGGAGCTACGACCCGAGCTTCGACACCAACACCTTCCGACCGTGGCTCCGCAAGGTCCTGACCGAGAACCTCAGCGGGGATACCCTGATCTCGACCCACGAGGATCGACCGAACAACTGGGGGACCCACGCGGGGGCGGCTCGCGCAGCCATCGCGCGCTACCTCGGCGACTCGGCGCAGCTCGCCCGGACCGCAGCGGTCTTCCACGGCTGGCTCGGCGATCGGGCGGCGTACACCGGGTTCAGCTTCGGTGACACGTCGTGGCAGTGCGATCCGGCCAAGCCGGTCGGGATCGACCCGACGGGTTGCTCGAAGAGCGGTCACGTCCTCGATGGTGCCCTGCCCGACGACATGCGCCGGGGCGGCAGCTTCCAGTGGCCACCGACCTTCACGAACTACGCCTGGGAGGCGATGCAGGGTGCCACCCTCCAGGCGCTGATCCTCGACCGGGCCGGTTACGACGCCTTCGGCTGGGAGAACAACGCGCTCCTCCGCGCCGCGAACTTCCTGTACGACCGCGCCGGCTGGATCCCGACCAGCGATGACACGTGGCAGCCGTGGCTCCTCAACCACGCCTATGGGACGAACCTGTCCGCCCAGTCGCCGGCGCACGGCGGCAAGAACTTCGGGTTCACCGACTGGCTGTACGGCAACTAGCCACCGGCGACGGTCGCCCGTCGCCCCACCCGACCGATCACGCTCGAACGAGCCCGGCGGCCTCCCCACAGGAGGCGCCGGGCTCGTTCCCGTCGCGCCATCCGCTCGATCGCGGGCTTGTGCCACCATAGGCGTGGCGCTGACGCCGGCGAGACCGGCGCCCGACGCTCGCCCCGGACCCGGTGCGATCACCCGCGCATCCGAAGCCCAAGGAGGCTCCCGTGAACCGCTTCGAGCCGAACCTGCGGATCCCCGGCCCGACCGGCCTGCCGCCATCCGTTCGAGAGGCCGGCGGGCGCCAGATGATCAACCACCGCGGACCCGAGTTCGCCGCGATGATCGAGCGCGTGCTGGTCGGCATGAAGCCGTACTTCGGCACCACGAGCGACGTCGCCATCCTGTCGTGCGCGGGGACGGGCGGTCTCGAAGCCGCGGTCGTCAACGTGCTCTCGCCGGGCGACCGGGTCCTCGGCGTGTCGATCGGCTCGTTCGGTGACCGGTTCGCCAAGATCGCCTCGACCTACGGTGCCGACGTGACCAAGGTCTCGGTCGAGTGGGGCCACGCGGCCGACCCGGACGAGGTCCGCGCGGCCCTCGCCGCCGAGCCGGCCCCTGGCTACCGGGCCGTCCTGCTGACCCACAACGAGACGTCGACCGGGGTCATGAACCCGATCGCGGCGCTGGCCGCAGCGGTCCGCGAGGCGTCACCCGACACGCTGATCCTCGTCGACAGCGTGTCCGGCCTGGGAGCCGTCCCGTTCGAGATGGACGCGTGGGGCATCGACCTGGTCGTGACCGGATCGCAGAAGGCGTGGATGGCCGCCCCGGGACTGGCGATGGTGGCCGCCTCGGAGCGTGGCTGGGCGGCCATGGAGACGGCCACGATGCCGCGCTTCTACCTCGACCTGCGCAGCCACCGCGAGGCGCATGCCAAGGGTCAGACTCCGTTCACGCCGGCGATCGCCGTCGTCTACCAGGTGGACGAGGGCCTGGCGCTCATGGGTCGAGAGGGCGCCGCGGCGATCTTCGCCCGCCATGAGGCCTGTGCCGCCGCCGCGCGCGCCGGGCTGACCGCGCTCGGGTTCGAACTGTTCGCCGATCCCCGGTTCGCGTCGCGGACGGTGACCGCGGCCAACGTGCCCGAGGGTCTCGACTGGAAGGCGTTCAACGGGGCCATCAAGGCCCGGGGACTCGTCCTGGCCGGGGGCCAGGGCAAGCTGACCGGACTGATCTTCCGGCTCGGTCATCTCGGATCGGTCACCCTCGGAGAGATCCTCGACGCGATCGGGGTCCTCGAGGAGGTCTCGCTCGAGCTGGGCCGGCCGGTCCAAGCGGGCACGGCCGTCGCAGCAGCACAACGCGCGGCGCTCGAGTCGCTCGGCGTCCTGGCACCCGTCGAGGCGTGAGGATCCTCGTCGCCGAACCCGTCGCCGAGGAGGGCGTCGCCCTCCTTCGTGCGCACCACGACGTCGACGTCCGACCGGGACTCGCCCGGGAGGACTACATCGCGATCCTGCCGGACTACGACGCGCTCGTCGTCCGCAGCCAGGTCCAGGTCGACGCCGAGATGATCGCCGCTGGGGGCCGACTGGTCGTCATCGGACGGGCGGGCGTGGGCGTCGACAACGTCGACCTCGACGCCGCGACGCGGGCGGGGATCGTGGTGGTCAACGCCCCGACCGGCAACACGATCGCCGCCGCCGAGCACACCCTGGCCCTGCTCTACGCCGTCGCGCGGCGGGTCGCGGCGGCCGATGCGTCCCTGCGCCGCGGCGAGTGGCAGCGGAGCCGGTTCACCGGGGTCGAGCTGCGCGGCCGGACGCTCGGGATCGTCGGGCTGGGCAAGATCGGCCAGGCGATCGCCAAGCGCGCCCGGGCGATGGAGATGACGGTCCTCGCCGTCGACCCGTTCGTGTCGGACGAGCAGGCCGGGCACCACGGTGTGGAGCTCGTCGAGTTCGGCGTCCTCCTCGAGCGCTCCGACGCGATCACCCTGCACGTTCCGCTCAGCCGGGCCACCCGGCACCTCATCGGTGCCCGGGAGATCGCCCGGATGAAGCCCGGAGCGATCCTGCTCAACGTGGCCCGGGGTGGAGTCATCGACGAGGCGGCGGTGGCGGCCGCTCTGACGGATGGCCGTCTCGGCGGTGCCGGGATCGACGTGTTCGAGCAGGAGCCGCCGACGGGCTCGCCGCTGCTGGACGCCCCGAACACGGTGCTCACCCCCCACCTGGGTGCGTCGACCGCCGAGGCCCAGGTGCTCGTCGCCGAGGAGGTCGCCTCGCAGATCCTCGACGTGCTCGACGGTCGGCCGGCACGCTACGCGGTCAACGCTCCGCTCCTGACCCCGGAGACGGCCCGGGCGATCGCTCCGTACCTCCCGCTGGCCGAGCTGCTCGGGCGGTTCTTCGCCCAGTTCTGCCGAACGGGCGTCAAGACGCTCACACTCGAGATCGCCGGTGAGCTCGCCGCTCACGACGGCACACCGCTCATCGCGGCGGTCCTGCGCGGCCTGCTCGAGACGGCGACGACCGAACGGGTCAACCTGGTCAACGCCGCGGCATTGGCCCGGGCCCGCGGGATCACCGTGGTGGAGCGGAAGACCCCCGAGGCGGGCCAGTTCTCCTCCCTGCTGACCCTGTCGGGTGAGTCGAACGGTTCGACCACGACGGTCGGCGGGACCGTCGCCGCCGGCGAACCTCGGCTCGTCCGGCTCGACGACTACTGGTTGGACATGGTCCCGACGGCGACGATGCTCGTGACCCGCCACCACGACCGTCCCGGGACGATGGGCCGGATCGGGACGATGCTCGGCGAAGCCGACGTCAACATCAGCGCGATGCACCTTGCCCGGTCGGCCCCTCGCGCGGATGCCGTCATGGTGCTGGCCGTCGAC
Organism: Chloroflexota bacterium; assembly: GCA_017881905.1. Taxonomy (GTDB): domain Bacteria; phylum Chloroflexota; class Limnocylindria; order Limnocylindrales; family CSP1-4; genus Chersky-267. The sequence continues at coordinate 15,618 of JADGQI010000082.1, read as the reverse complement.
GAAGAGGTCCCGGCGAGCGTCGCGGAGGCCATCCGCGGGCAGGAGGCGGTCATGGACGTCTGGACGATCCGGCTCGGAGCCGAGCACTGAGCGACGACCGGCCGCCGAACGTCCCCGCCGTCCCGGCCGGCCTCGCCGCGAGCCTTGTCCTCCTGCGACACGGGGAGTCGACGGCCATCGTCGAGGGCCGATTCCAGGGTCGTCTCGATACCCCGCTGTCGCCGCTCGGCGAACGCCAGGCGGAGCTCGCCGGGATCAGGCTCGCCGGTCCGTCCGCTCCGCCCCGCATCCCGGTCCCGGACGTCCCGCCGATCGAGATCCGGCACTCGCCGCTCGGTCGGACGGCGGCGACGGCGCAGGCGGTCGCCGACGCGCTCGGGCGGATCCACGGGCCATCGTCGGTGCCCGCCCCCCGGCCGGATCCGGGGCTCCTCGAACTCGCCCAGGGCGACTGGGAGGGGCTCCATCGGACGGAGGTCTATGGGCGCTATCCCGATGAGCTCGAGGCCTGGCGGGTCCGACCGACCGCGGCGGTGGCCCCCGGCGGTGAGTCGCTCCACGATGCCGCCGCCCGCGTCCAGCTGACCCTGGCATCCGTCCTCGACGAGCTGGCGGGCGCGGCGCCGGGGTCGGGACCCGACGGTTCCAGCTCGGGCGGCTACCCCGAGGTCCACGGACGGAACACGCCGTGGACGCTGCTCGTCGCCCACGACGGGATCTTCAAGGTGACCCTGCTGACGATCCTCGGCCTCCCGCTCGACCACTTCTGGACGTTCCCGTGGGGGCTGACCGGGATCACCGTCGTCGAGTTCGTGGACGGACGACCCGTCCTCCGTGCGCACAACCTGACCGACCATCTCGGTCCTCTCCAGGCCGAGGACGGGGCCACCGGCGCGGCGGCACGCTCTGCCGAGCTCCGGAGCGAGGCCGAAGCCGCCGAGCGCGAACGGACCGGTTCGCTCTAGCGGCCGGTCGTCACAGCCGGCGGATCCCTCGCCCGCGACGCTCGCGGCGCTCTCGACGACGGAAGATGAGTCCGAGCAGGGCGACCCGGAGACGGCGCTGGGCGTCACGGACCGAATGGAGCCGGTCGTCGCCCAGGGTCGCGCGGCCGTAGGCGACCTCGACCTTCGCCCGGGCCACGGTCTGGAGGTCCGGTCTGGCATTGGGCAGGACCTCGCCGAGCGCGGCGCTGTACTCGAACACCGTCTGGTTGGGTCTCGGGGCGAAGCCGAGCCGGCGAGCGATCGAGACGACCCCGCGCCAGGCGGTCTCGGGCTCCGACGCCGATCTCGGGCCCCGCCGGTACGCCGTGAAGGCGGCGCCGCCGACCGCGATCGCCAGGAGCAGGCCGATCACGATGAGCGGCCCGCTGCCGGGTCCGCCCGCGCCGGTCGACCCCGCCGTCGTCCCGCCGGCGGCCGGCGGGATGCTCCGGGGCCGGTCGGGGCCGTTGTCGTTCCCGCCGCTCGGCCGTGGGCTCCTCGGGCGCGGGCTGACCGCCGGCCCCTCGGGCAGCGGCACGTCCTGGCCGATGTGGCCCCCGGTCGGGTCGAACTGGTACCAGCCGTAATCCGGGAAGTAGACCTCGACCCAGGCATGCGAGGCGCTCGCCCGGATCGTCTCGATCCCGGTCGGGCTCCGCTGCGCGGGCAGGAACCCCTGGGCGAAGCGCGCCGGGATGTTCTGCATGTGGAGGAGCACGGCCAGCAGGCTGGCGTAGTACTGGCAGTAGCCCTGCTTGTACTTGGCGAAGCACTCGGACACGCTCATCCGGCCGCACGGGACCGCCTGGACGTCCGCCTCGTAGCGGAAATCGCCTTCGTGCAGGAGGTAGTCGGTCGCGGCGCGCGCGAAGTCGTACGGGCTGTCCTTGGCCTCCGGATGGGCGGCCAGGATGGCCTCCAGCACGGTCTGGGTGGACGGACCGACGATGCCCGGGTCGAGCGGCGCGAGGTAGAGCTTCTTGATGCTGTCGGGGTAGTCCGTGCCGGCCGCTTCGAGCTTGTGCGCGGTGAGCCCGTTCTTCGGATCGACGTGTCCGTCGATCGGGACGAGGGCGGTGACCTGGTAGTCGGCGGCGTTCGCCTGGATCCCGCCCAACGGCTGCGGCGTCGACGAGCCGACCGACATGACCGTCGAGTCCACGTCGACCGAGATCGGGGCATCGGGCGCGAAGACGGCCTTCGGGTCGTACTTCGTTAGCTCGGTGACGGTGAAGGTCGCCTTGCGTCGCCCGACCAGGGCGGTCGGGTCGTCGGCGCTGCCGGCCAGCAGCGGCTGCCCGGCGGCCACGTTCGCATCCGCCTCCTTCGACCAGCTCCAGGCATGTCCGTCGAAGTGGTCGTAGGTCACCGCCCGCCAGTAGTAGTGGCCGTCGTCCGGGGTCTTGATCTCGAGGACCGGGGTGTTGTCCGTCACCCACACGCCGGTGATCTGGGCCGTGCCGGCGAAGTCGATGAACTGGAACTTGGTGCCGTCGCCGCCGGCCGGGAAGATGCGCTGGAGCTGGCGGCCGATGTCGATGATGCCCTGGTCGGCGCCCGTCCACATCGCCGACAACGGATCGGACCGGGCGGCGATCGTGAGGAACAGCGACGCCACGACGGCCGCGGCCACGAAGACCGCACCGCCCTTCAGGTACATCCCACTGAGCGATCCGGCGTCGCCGATCCGGTGCCGGATCCAGAGCGTCCGCTCGTCGAACGAGTGGAACCGGATCAGGAGGAACAGCGCGGCCAGGCTGAAGATCACCAGGTACCACAGCTGGTCGTGGGCGGTCAGCGCGATGTTGGCGACCAGCATGATCCCGACCACGACGACCGCGTTGAGCGGGCGATGATGATGGAAAGTCACGTAGCCGGCGAACTGGCCGGTCGCCCAGGTCAGCAGACCCAGCACGAGTAGGAAGTGGCCGACCTCCTGGGTGAGCGGCTTCCGGAAGTAGGTCAGGTCGAGATAGGCATCGACGCTGTGGGCCGCTGTGGCCTGGAACCACTGGATCGGACCGCCTCCCTCGGGGAGATGGGAGCCGACCATGATCGGGACCGCCAGCGCCGCGACGACCGCACCGAGCAGGTGCGCGACGAGACGCGACCAGCCCGCCTTGGCGCTCGCGAACCCCCACAGGACGCTGAGGACCGCGGCGAGCGCCAGGAAGTCCGTCTGCCCGCGCGGACCGGCCACCCAGCTGGCATCGTCGACGGACCAGGCCATCGTCAGGACCATCAGGAGCAGTAGCCCCAGGGCCGCCCAGCCCTCGCTCGGCGACAGCGGGAAGCGGCGCGCCCGCAGGGCGTCCCCGCGAGCGATCGTGCCGAACGACATCGAGGTCATCGCATCACCCCGCCAACTGCTCGCCGAGTGGGATGCCGGCCACGACCCGATACGCCTTCAGGTCGTGCTCGGCGAGCGCATATCGCAACGCCTTCGACTCCGCGACCGCGGCCGGGGCGGCCACCGCCACTACGTCGCCGTGACCGGGAGCGCGATACCGGTTGTCCGAGGCGACGCGGGCGCTGTCCGCGTCGACCAGCAGGACGACGCAGGCCACCCCGCGGGAGCGGAGGCTGGCGAGCGGCCGGATCCAGTCCCGTTCCGACGATGCCGTGACGATCACGGCCGTCATCCCCCGCCGCAAACGGCCCAGCCCGGTCACCAGCCCCTCGACGAGCGGAGCGCTCCCGTCCGCGTCGACCGCCGCCAGCGTCTGCATGATCTTGAGGTGCTGCCGACCGCCGCGATCGGCGGGCAGGACCGACATCCGGTGACCGAAGGCGGTCAGGCCGACCGCCCGGTTCTCGGTCAGCGACCGGTCGACGATCGACGCCGCCGCCCGGATGGCGACCTCGGTCGTCGACTCCTCGCCCGTGCCGGCCTGGACGCGACGCTCGAGGTCGAGGAAGATCCAGACGTCGGCCGTCTGTTCGAGGTCGAACTCCTTGACCTGGATCTCGCCGTGCCGGGCGGTCGACTTCCAATGGATCCGGTTCATGCTGTCACCCGGGGCATACGGCCGGACCGTCGTCGCCAGGGGGCTGGTCTGGAGGGTCCGCTCGCGTGCGGAGTGACTGCCTTCGAGGTTCGCCGACGGGAGACGCCACATCGGCAGGGCCTCGATCCGCGGGTAGACGATCAGCGTGACCGCCTGGCCGACCGTCGCCGAGGCCTCGAAGAACCCGAACGGATCCCCGGTCCGGACCTGGAGCGGCTCGATCCGGAAGTGACCGCGCCGGGTCAGCGGCACCTTGGCGATCCAGCTCCGCTCACCGCGCGGTCCGAGCGTGATCGCCCGGCCGGGGATGGCCACGGGCAGGCTGGTCGGGTTGTGGACCTCGAGCCACGCCTTGGGCAGCCGACCGGCGTTGCGCAGGGTATACGTCACCCGGAGCTGCTCTCCGACGTGGCCCTGGAGCTGGCCGACGGCGTAGCCCGCCTCCAGGTCGGCCAGGCCGAGGCGCGTCAGGACGTAGCTCCCACCGACGACGAGCATGGCCAGGTAGAGCAAGTAGAACAGGAACGGCTGACCGGTCGAGAACGCGGCCACCACCAGGACGATGGCAAGGACCAGGAACTCGATCCGGCGGATCATCGGGTCGGGCCGTGCCGCGTCGCGCTCAGCGCCGCGTCCCACCCTCGGCGACCGGAGCACTCGCCGGGATCGACCGCGGGCCGCCGGTGGCGCGGATCGGCTCGACCGGGAGGGTCTCCAGGAGCTCGCGGACGACCTGGCCGGCCTGGACGTCGTGGATCGTCGAGCTCGTCTTGATGATCAGGCGATGGGCCAGGGCCGCCTCGGCCAGGGCCTTCACGTCGTCAGGGATGACGTAGTCACGGCCGAGCAGGCCGGCCAGCGCCTGGCTGGCCCGGTAGATCGCGATCGAGCCGCGGGGCGATGCGCCGAGGTAGACGTCCGGGTGGTTCCGTGTCCCGTTGACCAACCGGACGATGTAGTCGCTGATCGACGACTCGACGTGGACCTCGCGGATGGCCGCCTGCATCTCGCGCAGCTCCTCGAGACCGACGACCTCCTCGAGCTCGTCGAGCGGATGGGTCCGCTTCTGCTCGTCGAGGATCACGATCTCGTCGATCGGCTGCGGGTAGCCCATCCGGATCCGAAGCAAGAATCGGTCGAGCTGCGCCTCCGGCAGTGCGAACGTGCCTTCGTACTCGATCGGGTTCTGCGTCGCGATGACCAGGAACGGGTCCGGCATCTGGTGGGTCACGCCGTCGATGGTGGCCTGGCGCTCGTCCATGCACTCGAGCAGGCTGGACTGCGTCTTCGGGGTCGCCCGGTTGATCTCGTCGGCGAGCACGACCTGGGCCATGATCGGGCCTGGACGGAACTCGAACTCCTGGGTCTTCTGGTTGTAGATCGACAGGCCGGTCACGTCGGACGGGAGCAGGTCCGGGGTGAACTGGATACGGCGGAACGAGCAGCCCAGGCTTCGCGCGAAGGCCTTGGCCAGGACCGTCTTGCCGGTCCCCGGGACGTCCTCGATCAGCAGGTGGCCGCGGCACATCAGGGCGACCAGGGCGAGTCGCACCTCGTTGTGCTTCCCGACGATCACACGCTCGACGTTGGCGACGACCTTCTCGCCGGTCTCCTGGATCTTCGTCGTCATCGGTCCCCCTCACGGGATGACGTGACGCCCGACGGTCTGGGCGCACGGTTGGTTGGTGGGGCGGCGCTGGTCCCGGCCCGGTCGGGCGGCCCAGGTGTCGGAAGATAGTACGTCCGGGACGCAGAAACGGTTCGTTCCTGCGACGGCCGCCATCGTCGCCCCCCGGCGTCTCGCGGGCGTCGTGCCGCCCGGAGCGGGCGGATGAGCGGGCGTGGATGCGGCCGGGTCCGTGGGCCGCTGCGGACTGGTCGTGGGTGTGAACGCCCCGAGGGACGGGATCAGCCGCGGAGCAGCGTCTGCGTCCCGACCCATAGCGTCATCAGGCAGCCGACCGCGCCCATCACCGCGAGGAACGGCTCTCCCCCGCTGAACGCCGCGACCGCGACGAACCCGAACAGCCCGGCCAGGACGAGGGCGATCACGGCCAGGCCGATCCGCTCGACGATCGGCCGGCGCGGGGGACGGTCGTCCGTGCTCACTTCGCCACCGAGTCCAGGTAGTCGGCCATCAGCTTCCCGGCGATCGGCGACGCCTTCGCGGCTCCGCTGCCGCCCGACTCGACGAGGACCGCGATCGCCACCTGGGGATCGTTCGCCGGAGCGAAGCCGATGAACCACGAGTGCGGCTTGGCCGAGCCGTCGAGCTGCGCGGTCCCGCTCTTGCCCGCGGTCACCACCCCGGGCACGGCCGCCCCTGGGGTGAAGAGCTTCCCGGAATCGCCTTCGACCGCCAGCACCATCGCGTCGCGGATCTGGCCCGCGACCTCGGGCGACACGACCTGACGCCAGGTCTCGGGCGCGATGTTCGTGGCACCGTCGCGGCCGGACAGCTGGGTCACGACGTGCGGCTTCATCAGTGTCCCGCCGTCGGCCACGGCCGCGGCGACCAGGGCCATCTGGAGCGGGGTCGCCAGGGTCTCACCCTGCCCGTACGAGGCGTTCGCCAGCTCGACGTCGTCGGCGAAGCCGCCGCCGAACGACCCGCCACCGTTGGTGACCTGGCTGGTCGCGGTCGGGACGTCGAACGGGATCGGCGCCCCGAAGCCGAGCTTCGCGGCCCACGACGACAGAGCGTCCCCGCCGGTCTGCAGGCCGGTCAGGGCGAAGTAGATGTTGCACGACACCTCGACGGCCTCGGGGAAGGCCAGGGGCCGGGCGCCGGTGAAGTCGTGATGGCCGTCCTTGATCCGGAAGCCGGATACCAGCAGTCCGGTCTTCTCGGCCGGCGGCTGACGCACGAACCGCGTCCCGGTGCCGATCGCCCCCGAGCCCAGTCCGGCGATCGCGGTCACGATCTTGAACACCGAGCCGGGGACGTAGCGGCCCTGCACGGCCCGATCGAGGAACGGCTTGGCGGGGTCGGCGGCCGTCGCCGCGAAGGCCGCCGCGGCCGTTGCCGGGTCGGCGATGGCGCCGGCGTCGTAGGTCGGCGTGGAGGCCATGGCGAGGACCTCGCCGCTTCGCGGGTCGAGCATGACGACCGATCCACGGTCGCTCCCGAGGAGCCGGACGGCCTCCTTCTGGAGGTCGAGCGACAGGCTCAGCTTGAGGTCCTGCGGTCGATACCGATCGGTCGTGAACTTGGCCATCAGCTCGTCGACCGGGTCCGGGCCCCGGATGCCCGACAGCTCGGCGTCATAGGCGCGCTCCAGGCCGGCCGTGCCGAACTGACGGGAGGCGTACCCGATGAGGGGTGCGACCGCCTTGCTCGGATAGACCCGGTAGGGCTCGCCGTTGGCGTCCTTCTTCGAGGTGGCCAGGACGTGCCCGTCGCGATCGCGGATCTGCCCGCGGACCACATCCCGTGCGGCGGCGATAAGGAGCGGGTCGTCGGGGCGCCCGACCAGGTCGGCGGACCGGGCCACTTGCCAGTAGCCCGCGCCCGCGGCGAGGATCCCGAACGCCGCCAGGAGGACGATCCCGAGCCGGACGATCCCCTGTCCGATGGGCGTCGCCCGGGGCGGCCCTCCCCGACCCCCGCCGCTCACGAGGTGCTCCGACGGAGGAGCCGGTCGAAGCGTCCGCGACTCCGGCTCGGCGGCGGCGGCGGTTCGACCCCGCGGTCGGACAGCGCCAGGAGCAGGCCGACGACGACCGCGTTGGCCAGCAGCGAGGACCCGCCATAGCTGATGAACGGGAGGGTGATCCCGGTCAACGGGATCAGCTTGAGATTGCCCGCCGCGATGATGAAGGCCTGGACCCCGACGACGAGGGCGAGACCCGCGGCGAGCAGGGCCCGGAAGTCGTCGGCGGCCGCGGCCGCGATCCGCAGGCCTCGCTCGATGATGACGAGGTAGACCCCGAGGATGGCCATGATCCCGATCAGCCCGAGCTCCTCGCCGAGGGCCGCCAGCGGGAAGTCCGTGTGGATCGCCGGGATCGGCAGCCGCCCGCCGACGAGCGGCAGTCCGCCGCCCAGCCCCGTCCCGAGCAGACCTCCCCGGGCGAAGGCGATCAGGGCCTGGACGACCTGGTAGCCGTCGCCCGACGGATCCGCGAACGGATCGAGCCAGATGTCGACCCGGACCCGGACGTGGTCGAACAGGTGGTAGGCGGCGATCCCGCCGAGGACCAGCAGGATCAGTCCGATGACGACGTAGCTGACCCTCGAGGTGGCCACGTAGACCAGGGCCAGGAAGACCGCGAAGAACAGCAGCGCCGCCCCGAGGTCCCGCTGGATCACGACGATCCCGAACGCCAAGGCCCACATGACGATCATCGGCAGGAGGTACGGCAGGGGCGGCAGGCGGAGCGGGCCGAGCCTGGTGCTCTCCGAGATCAGGAGCGGCCGGAACTCGGACAGGTAGCCGGCCAGGAAGACGACGAGGATGACCTTGAGCAGCTCGGTCGGCTGGCCGCTGAACGGTCCGAGCCGAATGGTCAGCAATGCCCCGTTGGCCTCCTCACCGAGGACGAACGTCAGCAGCAGCAGCCCGATCCCGGCGGTCGCCCAGGTGTACTTGTAACGGCGGAGCCAGGTGTCGGACCGGACGACGATCGACAGGACGGCGATGACCGTGATCGCGATGACCAGCCAGACGAGCTGGACGCCGGCCAGGCCGAGCGAGTCGCCGAACGCCGATCCGGCCAGGTCCTGGGGGAGACGCTCCATGAGCAGCAGGCCGAGCCCGCCGAGCAGGCCGACCGCCGGCAGCAGCACCTGGTCCGTCCGTCGACCGGCGAGGACCTGGGCGACGTGCGCCATCCCGAGCGCGGCGAGATAGACGACGAGTCGGGCCGGGTCCCACGGGGCGAACGACGCCGATCCCTCAGCGAGGGCGCGGGTGGCGCCGAGCGAGACGCTGCCCACGACGAGGGCGACCGCCACCAGGACGAGCAGGCCCAGCTCGCGCCGACGGGATCGTGGGCGGATCGGCCCGAAGGTCAGTCGACCGGGCAGCGCGGTCGCGACGCTCATCGGGTCACCCGCCGACCCGCTCGAGCCGGAACCGGACCCGCCCGACCTGGAGCTCGTCGCCGAACGCCACCGCCGCCAGCCCGTCGACCGGCGAGCCATTGAGGAACGTGCCGTTGGTGCTCCCGAGGTCCTCGAGGTACCAGGCTCGACCCCGGAACGACAGGACGGCATGCTCGGTGCTGGCGAACGGATCGTCGACCACGATGGTGTTGTTGACGTCGCGCCCGAGGGTGGCCACGGCGTCGAGCGGGAAGACCGTCCCGCTCGACGGCTCGTCGACCTCGGAGGCGACGACCCGCAGCCGCCCGAGCGCGGTGACGGGCTCCCGGGCGGCCGATCGCAGGTCGCGCAGGAGCACCCGCGCGACCCCGAACAGGAAGACGTAGAGCAGGGCCAGGAACAGGACCCGGACGACCCAGATCGTGGCGATGGTCGGATCCATCAGTCGGCGGCGACCGCGTCCACCACCAGGATGGTGCTGCCGATCTCGATCCGATCCCCCACGCCGAGCGCGACCTCCGATACCCGGACCCCGTTGACCCGGATGCCGTTCGTCGAGTCGAGGTCGCTCAGGACCAGCATCCCGTGTCGGGCTCGCAGCCGTGCGTGGTAGCGCGAGACGCGGCTGTCGTCCAGGGCCAGGCCATTGTCCGCGGCGCGCCCGATCGTCAGGAGCGAGCCGTCGATCCGGATCTCGCGCTCGCGCCCGTCCCGCCCGACCTCGCGCAGGAGCGCCGAGGGGGCTCGCGGCGCGGGCGTGGCGAAGACCATCGTCGCGTCGGATAGCGCGGCGGGGTCGGCGGATGGGTGGGGAGGCGCGACCGCGACGTCGACCCGGACGTCGCCCGGCCCGATCGAGCCGTCCGCGAACAGTTCGACGCGGGGACGGGAGGCCAGCGTGTAACCGCGCCCGCGCGCGAACAGCAGGGTCGCGTCGGCGAGCTCCGCGGCGACCTGCTCCGCGGCGTCGCCGAACCCGACGAGATCGGCCGGTGCTAAGTGGACCAGATAGCGATCCGGGACCCGATCGCGGTCGTCCCCGTGTCCTCGTTCGCGCTCCATGGCGCGTTCGATCCGGTGCTGGATCTGGATCGGCTGGATCCGTGTCCGGAACAGGCGAGCAGAGGGGCGTTCCAGGAGGCGCTCGAGCATGCGCTCGACGCCGGACAGCGGTCGCATCGTCGGCCGGAGTCTAGCAGGGGGTGGCCGACAGCCCTGTTGGACCACTCGGTGGGACCGCCCCACCATGACCTTCGGGACGGAGTGGACGGTACCTGCGGCGGAGGGTCCGGCGGGAGGCCTGAGCTATAATCTCCCCCCCAGCGGACCGGCTCGTGCTGTCCGTTCGTTCGACCTCGCGCGGGGGCAGCATGCCCGAGATCCTGACCGAATCGTTCTGCGAACGGTGTGGCACGCGTTACACCTTCGAGGCCGCCGCGCCCAAGGGCAAGCGATTGGGCAAGCTCAAGGTCCTCTCCAAGGGCCTCGCCAACTTCGTCACGAACGATGACTCCTCGTTCGATGAGGCGTTCGCGGACGCCCGCAGCGACGAGCAGCGCGAGCTCACGAACCAACAGCTCGATGCCTTCCACCAGACCTTCCAGTTCTGCTTGTCGTGCCGCCAGTACACCTGCGCCAACTGCTGGAACGAGGCGGAGAGCCGCTGCCTCAGCTGTGCCCCGAACCTCGGCACGGACGCCCTCGGTGTGGCGTTCCCGAACCTCGATCCGCTCGCCGGCATCGGCTTCGGATCGGCGGTCCGCACCGACGCCACCAACGGGAACGGCCACGCGATCGACGGGCATCCGGTCATGGATGCCTGGCCCACGGCGGACCTGCCGGCCCTCGCCGACGGTGCCGAGGCCGAGCGGATCCGGGAGGAAGAGGCGCAGCGCGTCCGGCAGGCCGAGGCCGACGCCGCGGCTGCCGCCGCCGCACTGATCGCCGCGGAGCACGCTCGCCAGGCGGCGGAAGCCGAGGCGGAGCGGGTCCGGCTGGCCGAGATCGAAGCGGAGGCGGAACGCCGACGGCAGGCCACCGCGGCCGAAGCGGAGCGGGTCCGTCTGGCCGAGGAGGCCGCCGAGGCCGAGCGGCTCCGTCAGGCCGAGGAAGCCGCCGCCGAGGCCGAGCGGGTCCGTGTCGCGGCCGAGGCCGAGGCGGAGCGGGTCCGACTGGCCGGCGAAGCGGCCGAGGCCGAGCGGCTCCGTCAGGCCGAAGCCGAACGCCTTCGGCAGCAGGCCGAGGCCGAGGCCGAACAGGCCCGACTGGCGGCCGAGGCCCAGGCGGAACGTGCGCGCAAGGCCGAGGCCGCGGCGGCCGCGGAGCAGGCCCGGCTGGCAGCCGAGGCCGAGCAGGCACGGCTGGCGGCCGAGGCCGAGGCGGAGCACACCCGACAGGCCGAGGCGGCCGCCGCGGCCGCGGCGGCGGCCCTGCTCGCGGCCGAGGAGGCGCGGCGAGCCGCGGAGGCCGAGCAGGCGCGCATTGCGGCCGAGGCGGAAACGGAACGGATCCGCCAGGTCGAGATCGAGGCCGAAGCCGAGCGACAGCGCAAGGCCGCCGCCGAGGCCGCCGCGGCCGACGCCGAACGTCGGCGCCAGGCCGAGATCGAGGCCGAAGCCGAGCGACAGCGCCAGGTCGCCGAGGCTGCGGCAGCGGCCGAGGCCGAGCGACAGCGCCAGGCGGCCGAGGTCGAGGCCGAGCGGGTGCGCCAGGCCGAGGTAGCGGCCGAAGCCGAACGCGTGCGCCAGGCGGCCGCGGCGGAGGCGGCCGAGAAGGCGCGTCTCGCGGCGCTCGCGGCGGCCGATGCCGAACGCGCCCGCCAGGCCGCCGAGGCCGAAGCCGAACGGCACCGCAGGGCTGCGGCCGAGGCAGCGGCCACCGCCGCGGCCCTGGCCGCCAGCGCCGCCGGCGCCGGGCCGCAGGCCGTCCCGGGCCCCGCGCCCGCCGTCGATCCGCTCAGCGCGGCGCGACCCGCGCCCGCACCGGAGACCGGCCCGCTTCCCGCGGCCGCCGCCTCTGACGGTCCGAGGGTGGACGGGATCGAGACCCCGACCTGGCAGATCGTCGCCCCCGATCCGACGACCGGCGCGACGGTCCCATCCGCGGGATCGAACGGGGCGGCGGTCAACGGTTCATCGCCGGTCGCCTCGGGCGCACCCCAGTGGCCGACGCCCGCGTCGGCGACCGCATCCGCGGACATGTGGGCGGCATCGAGCCAGGACGTCCTCGACCGCACGGGCGCCGCCGGTGTCCAGGCGTGCACGAGCTGCGGCCTGCCCCTGTCGGCCAGCGCCCGGTTCTGCCGTCGGTGCGGCACCCAGCAGCACTGATCGGCCGTCGCGGGAGGTCCCCGGCGCGGGCCCGCTTCCCCGACCGGCGGACCCTACCGACGCGACGGCGGCGCCATCTCACTCGTCCGTCGATAGACCCACGCGGCACCGACCAGGATCGCCTGCGCGACGTAGGACAACCAGATCATCGCCGCGAACACGGCGACGAAGGCGCCGTAGACCTGGAGCGACCCCACCAGCCGCGGAGTGATGATCGCGTAGATGAGGGTGAACACGGCGAGCGCCAGCCCCACCGCGAGCGCCGGTCGACCGATCGCGCTCCACGGCGGGGTGACCGTGGGGACCATCCGGTAGATCATCGCGATCGCGACCGCGAAGATAAGGATGGTGCCCAGCCCGGAGCCGAGCGTGGAGGTCAACACCCGGATTGCGCCATCGACGACGGCCACGTTGGTCTGGATCCCGTCGAGGACGCTCCCGAGGAAGACCGCCAGCAAGACGGCTCCGAACAGGAGGAGCACCGACAGCACCCCCCGGACCCCGCGCTGGAACGGGTCGCGTCGGCGGCTGCCCTGGAAGATCCGCGCGATGGCGTCGTCGAGCGACTGGTAGAACCGGCTCGAGCCCCAGACCAGGCCGATGAGTCCGAGGACCGAGAACGACACGGCCCCCGCGCCGAACTGGCTGAGCGCCTGGCGGAAGAACTCCTCGAGCGGCGGGAAGCGAGCGGTGAAGTCCCGGACGAGTGCGTCCAGCCGGACCGGATCGTTGAGGATCAGGCCCAGGACCCCGACCAGCAGAAGGATCGCGGGCAGGATGGCGAACAGCGAGTTGAACGCCAGCCCGGATGCGAGCAGGCCCCCGCCGGCCGCACCGTAGTCGTCCATGATCGGCTTGAGCCAGCGGACCGGCGGCAGCTCCAGCACCCGGTCCGCGACACGTCCGACGAGATCCTTCCCCGGCGGCGGCGCGGTGGCGTTCACCCGGTCCAGTCTTCGAACAGACCCGCCTGCAGATCGCCTGCGCGGACCGACCTCGGCGCACTGATCAGTGCGCGGACCTGACCGCGCTTGACGTAGCGGCGACCGCCGAGCTTGATGCTCTGGAGCTTCCCGGCGCGAGCCCAGCCACCGATCGTCGACGGGGTGAAATGGACGTTGGCGGCCTTCAGGATGTCGGACGCCTCGGCCAGCGTGATCCAATCGGCGGCGGACCCAGCCATCAGTCGGTCCCAGCCGTGGGGCTGGACGGCTTCGCCTTGGGCTCGGTCACGGTCGGTGATCGGTCGCCCGACGACCCCGACCCGGATCCGCCGGCCGACGCCTGCGCCGACGCGGACGATGACGGCGGAGCCGATGATGGCGCCGCCGGGTCGCCGTGGTCATCCCGACCCGCGGTCGTAGCAGCGTCGCTCCCGCCCGCCTTGGCGGCTGCCTTCGTCCTCGCGGCGGCTCCTCGGTCCTTCTTGGCCCAGCCGGAACCCTTGAAATGGACGGCCGGCGCGGCGAAGCCCTTGCGCAACACACCGCCGCACACCGGGCAGGCCTCCGGGCCGTGGCCGTGGATCCCGTGGACGACCTCCATCTCATGCCCGCAGGCAGTGCAGATGTAGTCGTAGGTCGGCACGGGTCGGGGATCCTCCTCGGAACGCGCTCGGTCGATCGGCTCGGCGGCTAGCCGCGCAGGAGGCGCATACCGCACTTCGGGCAGTAGAACGCTCGCTCGTGGCCCGACGCGAAGCCGCAGTGCGCGCAGACCAGACCGCCGCGGCCGGCCGCCGGCACCGGCCGCTCGATCTGGGTGACGCCCATCGCGTACTGGTTGGCCAGGATGTTCGTGAACAGTCCGGCCAGGATCCGCGACCCGATCCGGTCGGTATCCCCGCGGACGCCCCGCCCGCCCCAGCCCACGACGGCCCGGACGATCATGTCGCCGGTCGCCTCGTCCCAGTGACTGGCCACACCGCCGACGACCGCGCTGTACTCGGGGTAGCCCGACGTGTCGATCTCGCCGTCGAGGAGCGAGCAGACGAACGTGTCGAATGCCAGGTCCACGGCGTCGATCGACTCGAGGACGACCAGGGCGTGCCGGGTGATCGGCGAGTGGACGTGGTGGGCATTGAGCCACTGCATGGCCTCGGACGGCCGGACGATCGTCGGCGTCGCCTGGCTGAACTCGATCGGGAGCGGCTCCACGACTTCGATCTCGCTCTGGGCCAGCCCGACGAGCATCCCCGGGAGCTCGTCCATGGCCCGCGGCCCGGCCTTGAACCGGACGCCCTCGCTGCTCTTGCCCGCGTAGTACAGCTTCAGGATGTAGTCCTGGGCGGACACCTCCTCGGGGATCGGCGCGGGAGCGGGCGCCTGGGCGTCGGACCCATCCCCCGACTTGCGCTTCAGGAATTCGAGCGGCACGAGCGGAACCCTCTGGCTGGCGAGACTGGACCGTATGGTAGCAGCGGACCGGGCGGTCTCAACGCGAAGCGGCCGAGCGATCCCCCGGCCACCGCCGGCACGTCCTGGGTGGCCCTCGATCGATCACGTACCCAGGCGTCGCGTGAGCCGCGCGACCTGATCCTCGAGCTCCGCCGCGCTGGCCCGGGCGCCGGCCACGATCGCGGGCGGCGCCTTCGACGTGAACGCCTCGTCGGCGAGGCGGGCACGGGCCGCTGCCAGATGCTGTTCGGCTTCGGCGAGCTCGCGCTCGAGTCGCGTCCGCTCGGCTCGATCGGCGGCCGGATCGGCGATGCCGGCCGCGATCCTCGCCTCGAGCTCTCCGGCCATGACGGCAAGCGAGCCGGGACGATCTGCGGCCGCGAACGCGGTCCGGTCGGCGTGCGCGATGAGCGGCTCGAGCCGGGTCATCCGGCCGATCGCCGGGGTAAGGGCGGCGAACGCGGCGGTCAGGTCGGACGGGACCAGGACGTCGCCGGGTCGGCGCTCCGCCGCGACGATCCCGGCCGTGGAGCGGGCGTTGCGGACCTCGCCGATGAGGTCGCGGATCCGGTCGACGGCCCGTTCGCCGGATCCGTCGACCAGGCCGGACCACGACGCCGGGTCGGGCCAGTCGGCCACGATCAGGAGCTCGGGGTCGGCCCGGCCGTGCGGGGTCGCCGACCAGATCGCCTCGGTCAGGTACGGCAGGAAGGGATGGAGCAGGCGGAGCAATCCGTCGAGCACCTCGACCAGCGTCCACCACGTCGCCTCGCGATCGGCGTCGGCCGATGTCGGATCGGCGAGCCGGACCTTGGCGAATTCGAGGCCCCAGTCGCAGAACTCGTTCCAGGT
>JADGQI010000081.1 GCA_017881905.1 Chloroflexota bacterium | reverse complement strand
GGTCGTCGCGCCTTCTTCGACAGGTCCTGGCGAATGCCCTGACCGATCCTCGACGTTCGGCTCGTTCGACTCCCGGTCCGTGACCGACGCCTCAGGTTTCGCTCCCGCGGCTCGTTCGACGGCGTGATCACAAGGTAGGCGGTAAGGGTCGGCGCGCCAATAGCCGACTCGTCCCGTCCGGCGGCGGCGATGGTGGGGCGCACCGACGCACCATTCCAACCAGAGGTACCGAATGGCAAGGTGCGGCCCGAACGGCGGGAACCGGCGGGTCGCGCTAGATTCGGGACGTGCCCTTCCACGTTCGCGCCTTGGTCGCCGCGCTCGCCCTGGTGACCCTCGTCGGGTGCTCTGACGCGGCCGTGCCCGCCTCGTTCGATCCGACCCGACCGTGCGGCGGGGCGGACGAGCAGCGGATGGCCGGTGCCTATCCCGACCTCGAGGCCACGATCCCGACCCAGCTCGCCGGGGTCGCCGCGACGACCCGCGAGTCGGGACGCTATTGCTCGCCGACCACGCTCGGGACGCTGGCCGACGCCGGGATCGACGAGCTCCACTACGGCGCCGGGACGTGGGATCGGGGGAGCGGCAAGGCGGTCAGCCTGGTGACCCTCGAGGCGGCGGGCCTCGACGCCCAGGCCGTCTACGGGTCGTACCTGGCCGGCGCGCAGAACAACGCGAAGGTCCACGACATCACGCCGACCCAGCCGACCCTCGGCGGCAAGCCCGGATACCGGATCGACTTCCTCAACGGCGACTCCTCGTTCCAGCGGATCCTGGTCTGGCCCGGCGACCGCGACGGGCGGGTCCGCGTCGTCCTGGCGGCGGATCTCCTGGACGCCGAGATCCAGGCGGCCGTCGACGCCTTCCAGTGAGCCGGCCGGCGCGTCGCCGACCCGTGCTATCGTCCCGGCCATGAGCTGGTCGGCTCGCCGCCGCGCCTGGGAGACCGCCCGTCTCGAACCCGCCCTCGAGCGCGCCCCTGAGCGGCGGACCCGGTTCTCGACGATCAGCGACGTCGAGGTCGATCGGCTGTACGGCCCGTGGTCGCTCGAGGGGACCGACCCGCTCGCCGCGATCGGCTTCCCCGGCGAGCCGCCGTTCACCCGCGGTGTCCATCCTTCCGGCTACCGCGCCCGGCCGTGGACGATGCGGATGTTCGCCGGCTTCGGTGCGGCCGAGGACACCAACGCCCGGTTCCGCCAGCTCCTGGCGGCCGGTCAGACGGGTCTGTCGATCGCCTACGACATGCCGACCCTGTACGGCTACGACACCGACGATCCGGAGGCGGAGGGGGAGTTCGGGACCTGCGGCGTCGCCGTGTCCAGCCTGGCCGACATGGAGGTCCTGCTCGACGGTCTGCCGCTCGATCGGATCAGCACCTCGATGACGATCAACTCGCCGGCCGCCCCGATCTGGGCGATGTACATCGCGGCCGCCGAGAAGCGGGGGGTGCCGCGGGCCGCGCTCGAGGGCACCCTCCAGAACGACATCCTCAAGGAGTTCGTGGCCCAGAAGGAGTTCCTGTTCCCACCCGAGCCCTCACTCCGCCTGGTGACCGACACGATCGAGTTCGGGACGCGCGAGATGCCCCGCTGGAACACGATCTCGATCAGCGGGTACCACATCCGCGAGGCCGGCTCGACCGCCGTCCAGGAGCTCGCGTTCACGATCGCCGATGGGATGGCCTACACCGAGGCGGCCATCGCGCGCGGCCTCCGGGTCGACGATTTCGGCCCGCGTCTGAGCTTCTTCTTCAACAGCCACAACGACTTCTTCGAGGAGATCGCCAAGTTCCGGGCGGCCCGCCGGATCTGGTGGAAGCTGATGAGCGAGCGTTACGGAGCCGAGAACGAGCGCTCGACCTGGATGCGGTTCCACACCCAGACGGCCGGGGTCAGCCTGACCGCCCAGCAACCGTTGAACAACCTGACCCGGGTGGCGATCCAGGCCCTGGCCGCGGTCCTCGGCGGGACCCAGTCGCTCCATACCGACGCTTACGACGAGGCCTGGGCGGTGCCGTCCGCCGAGGCCGCCCTGCTCGCCCTCCGCCAGCAGCAGATCATCGCCGAGGAGACCGGGGTGGCCAGCACGGTCGATCCGCTCGGCGGGTCGTGGTTCGTGGAGTCCCTCACGGATGCGACCGAGGCCGCGGTCTGGCGCTACCTCGACGAGATCGACCGCCGGGGAGGGATGGTGGCCGCGATCGCGGCCGGCTATCCGCAGGGGGAGATCGCCGACGCGGCCTATCGCTACCAGCTCGAGCTGGACGCCGACGACCGGTCGATCGTCGGCGTCAACCTCTACCACGACCCGCAGGAGGTGCTCGAGATCCCCCTCCTGCAGGTCTCGCAGGCCTCGCTCAGGACCCATCTCGGGCGCCTCGAGCAGACGCGACGCGAGCGGGACGGTCCAGCGGTCGCGCGGGCCCTGGCGCGCCTGCGCGAGCTCGCGTCCCGTCCGGGCTCGACCGAGACGAACCTCATGCCGGCATTGATCGAGTGCGCGGCGGCCTACGCCACCCTCGGGGAGATCTGCGGGGTATTCCGCGCCGTCTTCGGCGAGTACCGCGAGCCGGCCGCCGTCTGACCCGCCCGTTTCGACCCGTCAGGCCAGCCGGGCGGCGAGGCTCCGAGCGAAGACCTCCGCCTCGACCAACGAGCCGACGACCCGATCGACGTCCAGCCCGGAGGTCGCCGCTGGGTCGCCGGTGAACCGGCCGCCGACGATGATCGGCAACGGCGGCGTCGACGGTCGCGCGGCGCGGACGGCTGCGGCCGTCTCGGCCACCACCGAGCCTCGGGCGGGATCCGAGGCGGCCAGGGCCACCAGCGCGACCTCGTTCCGCGCGACGAACCTGGCAAGGTCGTCGACCGGGACGTCGGCACCCAGATCGGCCACGGTCCAGGCGCTCTCCTGGAGGATGTGGTCGAGGCAGACGAGGCCGATCATGTGCCGTTCCCCGGCGACACCGGCCAGGACCGCCAGCGGCCCGGTCCGTCCCTCCGGGCCGGGATCGGGCCGCACGGCATCCAGCGCGCGCAGGAGGGTCTGGCTGGCGAGGTGCTCTTCGGCGACGGTCCATCGCCCGGACGCCCAGCGTTCTCCGACCAGGTCCATCGCCTCGCGAAGCAGGCCGTCGTAGACCTCCGCACGAGGTCGCTCGGCGAGGGCGTCGCGGAGCACCCAGGCGACCAGCTCGTCGTCTCCGTCGGCCAGCAGGCCGGCCAGGAGCTCGGGGGTCAGCGTGGACGGGTGCGGGCGGGTCGCCTCGAGCGGATCGACCGAGGGCAGGCGCAGGGGCGTCTCGTCGCTCACGGCTCCGACTCTAGCACCGTCCGGCCACGCTACCATTCGGGCATGTACCTCGACGCCTTGTCGTTCCTTGAGGACGAGCGCGATGGCTGGCGCGCCTTCGAAGCCCTGGATGAGCTGACCGACGCCGAGCTCGCGCCCCAGCTCGAGTCCGTCCATGGCTGGTCGGGTCGGGACCTGATGGCGCATCTCGTGGCATGGCAGGAAGTGGCCCTCGACGTCGCGCGCGAGCTCGCCGTCAACGACACGAGTCCGATCAAGGCGGCGGCCGATGCCGACTGGGACGCGCGCGGCGACGAGATCAACGAGGAGATCCGGCTGCGCTGGCTGGCCCTGCCGATGGACGAGGTGCGAAACCGCTTCCGGACGGTCCCGGGCGAGCTCCGCGGCTACCTCACGGTCGTGCCGGAGACCCGCTGGATCAAGAGCGCCGAGTTCGAGCGGTTCTTCCTCGACGAGACGATCGACCACTACGAGTCGCATCGGGACGACCTCGCCGCGGTCCTCGCGTCGGTCGGCCGAGCCTGAACCGTCCGTGGTGGGCACGGCGACGATCGCCGAGACGCTGGCGGCCGCCGCCCGCGACCGGGCCGCGGTGACGACCCGCGCATCGACTGACCACGGGCTCGAGTATCTCGTCGCCGGCCGACCGTTCGCCGCGCTCGAAGCCGACGGGCTGGCGGCGTCCTTCGGGTTATCGACGGCCGTGGCGGCCGCGGCGGTCCGGACCCCGGATGTCGAGCCGTGCGGTCGCGGAGCGGGTTGGGTGACGCTCCGGCCGGCTCGGCTCGACTCGCCTGCGGTCGATCGGCTGAACGCGTGGTTCGACAGCGCTCGACGGCTCGCCGAAGGCGCCTGAGCCGCGGACATGAGAAGACCCCGGTCCGTGCCGGGGTCTTCGGATCGTGCGCGGCCCCCGAGGAGCTTGGCGCTCGGTGATGGGCTAGGCCTGCGGTTCGACGACGGGCGGCTTGGCGAACTCGGCCAGGCCGAACTGCTGCTCGAGCTGCTCGAGGGGCCGGAACCCCACGACGCCCTGCGGCTGGGCGCCGGGCTTGAAGAACGCGATCGTCGGGATGCTCATGATGTTGAACGCGCGGGAGAGGCCTGGGTTCGCGTCGACGTCGACCTTGACCACGTCGACCTGCCCGTCGTACTTGGCGGCCAGCTTCTCCATCTCCGGGGCGACCATCTTGCACGGGCCGCACCACACCGCCCAGAAGTCGACCACGACCGGCCGCTCGCTCTTGAGGACGGTCTCTTCGAAGGTCGCGTCCGTTACTGCCTTGATCTCGGCCATCTGGCCCGGATCCTTTCTCCCGCTCCGCGGGAACCCACGCCCTAGCGGGCGATCGTCTGGATGAGTCGGTAGGCCTCGAGGACCCGTGGGTCGGCGAGGCGATAGTAGACGGTGCTGCCCTCACGGCGGGTCGTCACCAACCCGGCGCTGCGGAGGACCGCCAGGTGCTGGCTCATGTTCGGGACCTGGCACCCGACGCGGGTGGACAGGTCGCCGACCGAGAGCTCGCCGATCGCGAGCGACTCGAGGACGCACAAGCGCTTCGGATCCGCCAGCGCGCGTCCGACTGCGGCGAACCGCTGTCGGTCGTGGTCGGTGGTCACGGGCGTTTCCAGCACGCCACAATCGTAGCACATTGATTGCGCAAGCACGCAACCCACGTCGGGGGAACCATGTCGAACACCGTGTGCGACACTGCCGCGATGTCCGAGCGCCTCGTCTCCCTCGACCGCATCCTGGCGGCCTGCGAGATCGTCGCGCCGCGCGTCCACCGGACGCCGATGCTCAGCTCTGCGACCGCGGCCCGGGTCGTGGCCGACGCGACCGGGCAGCGCCTGGCCGGGGGTCGGCTGTACGTGAAGGCGGAGCATCTCCAGAAGACCGGCTCGTTCAAGGCACGCGGGATGACGGCGAAGGTCGCCGCCCTGACCGAGCAGCAGCGCGCTCGCGGCATCATCACGCTCTCGGCCGGCAATGCGGGTCAGGCCTATGCGTGGGCCGGACGCGAGCTCGGCGTCCCGGTCGTCGTGACCATGCCCGCGCGCGCCGTCGAGACGAAGGTCGAGGCCTGTCTCGGGTACGGCGCCGAGGTCGTCCTGCACGGCGAACACGTCGGGGAGACGTTCGGGCGGATGGAGGCGATCCGCGACGAGCGCGGGCTCACCTTCGCTCATCCGTTCGACGACCCCGATGTCATCGCCGGTCACGGCTCGCTCGGCCTCGAGATCCTGGACGATCTGCCCGAGGTCGACGTGGTCGTGGTCGGCGTCGGGGGCGGCGGGCTGATCAGCGGCGTCGCTGCGGCGCTCAAGGAGCGGCGCCCGTCGGTCCGGGTCTATGGCGTCGAGCCGACGGAGTCGAACGCGGTGTCGATCGCGCTGGAGGTCGGGGCGGTCGTGACGATCCAACCCAAGAGCGTGGCCGATGGACTCGGCGCGCCGTTCGCCGGCGAGTGGACGCTGGCGATGTGCCGTCGCTACCTGGAGGGGATCGTTTTGCTCGACGATCCGACGATCCTGGCCGGCGTGCGCTTCGCGCTGGAGCGGATGAAGCAGGTCCTCGAACCGGCCGGCGCGGCGGCGCTCGCCGCGGTCCTGACCGGGCGCATCCCCGTGCGCGACGGCGAGACGGTGTGCGTCGTGGCATCGGGCGGGAACATCGCCGTGGACCGCCTCGGCGAGCTGCTGGCGATGGCCGCACCGCTGCCGTCCGCCGTCCGCTGAGACGACCGCTGAGACGACCGCCCGTCGATCGCGCCGGGGCGGCTGCCGCCGGTCAGTCCAGCCCGAGCTCGCCGAGCCGGTCGTCGTCGATCCCGAGGTGATGGGCGAGTTCGTGGATGACCGTGATCCGCACCTCGTCGGCGAGGTCTTCGGGGTCCGGGAAGTCCTCCTCCAGCGGGATCCGGAAGAGGCTGATCTTGTTCGGGAAGGGGACCGACTCGGCTCCCCAGGCGGTCCGCGGGGTCCCCTCGTACAGACCGTACAGGGCCTCGTCCGGCGCGAGACCCGAGATCTCGAGCTGCTCGTCGCTCGCATCGTCCTCGATGACGATGGCGATCTCATCGAGCGCGGCCTGGAACGGCGCCGGGATGGCGTCGAGCGCGCGTTCGACGAGCCGCTCGAAACGGTCGGTCTCGGCGCGACGGCGAGCGAAAGCGGACCGGGCACCCCGGCGGCGTTTGGCCATGACCGCCCTATCCTAGGCCGGATGGACCTGCCGTCCGGCGACCTCGCCGCGTTGTCCCCGGAGCCCGACCTCGCCGCCGCTCCCGACGGGTTCGTCGTCGAGACGGCTCCGGGCGAGCGGATCCACTTCCTCGACTGGGGCGGATCCCCGACGCCGAGCGGGAACGGGGTCCTCCTGATCCACGGTCTCGGCGGGACGGCATGGGGCTGGACCGCCGTGGCGCGCCGGCTGCGCCGGGAAGTCCCGACGGTCGCCATGGACCTGCGCGGCCATGGCCTGTCGGACGCCCCGACCACCGAATACGACCCGACCACCCTCGCCGAGGACGTCGTCGCCGTCGCCGAGGGCTCCGGGCTGCTCGGCGGACGGGTCGCCGACACCGCTGCCGGTTCCGGCGGTGCTGAGCGCGTGGTGTTGGCGGGCCACGGCTTCGGCGCGATCGTGGCGGCCTGGGGCGCGGACCTGCTCGGCGATCGCTGCGCGGGGCTCGTCCTCGTCGACGGTGGCTGGCAGGACGTCGCGGAGGAGACCGGCCTCACGCCCGCAGAGTTCCTGCGGGACCTGGCCGAGCCGCCCGAGGTGCTCGCGTCGATGGACGCCTTCCTCGCCGACCGTCGGGCGTGGGATCCGTCGCACTGGGATGCCGACGAGGAGCACGCGGCGCGAGCGACGGTCGTGGAGGTGCCGGCCGGGCACGTCGTCCCGGCCGTCCGACCGCACGCCTACGAGCGCTCGGTCGAGGCGATCTTCCAGTACCTCCCGATCGCCAGCCTGGCTGAGCTCGATGTACCCATCGTCGCGCTGGTCGCCGTCGACGACGAGGACCGGTCGAAGAGCGCCGCCCTGGCCGACGTCCAGCGGGCCCGCGCGGCAGCGGGACGTCCGGAGATCGCCGTGACGCGGTTCCCCGACGACGGCCACAACCTCCCGCGGTACCGTCCCGACGCGTTGGCCGGGGCGATCCGCCGCCTCGCCGCTCGCTAGCATCAGGGCCAGACCTGCCGTCCCGGAGGACTCGATGCGCGTCGTCTACACGCCCGCCCACCAGGGTCACGACCCCGTCAGCGAGACGGTCATGGGCCGGGAGACGCCGGCCTACGAGGTCCCCGAGCGGGCGGAGCTGATCCGCGCAGCGCTCGTCGCGGACGGTGGGTTCGAGCTCGTCGGACCGACCGAGCACGGCCTCGACCCGATCCTCGCGGTCCACGACCCGGGGCTCGTCCGGTTCCTCGAGGAGGCCTGGGCGCAGGCCGAGCGGGAGGGGATCGACCGGGGCGCCGTCATCCCGGATACCTGGGCGGTCCGCGGGCTGGCCGAGGGGTTCGGACCCGAGGGGATGCGCCTCGTCCGCGAACCCGTGGCGATCGCCGGGCGGGCCGGGTTCTGGGGCCTCGACTCTTCGACGCCGATCGTGGCCGGGACCTACGTCGCCGCCCGCGGGGCCGTGGACACGGCACTGACGGCCGTCGACCTGGTCCTCGACGGTGGCGAGTCCACCGTCTACGGCCTGTGCCGTCCGCCTGGACACCACGCGGCGCGATCGATGTATGCGGGCTACTGCTTCCTCAACAATGCCGCGATCGCCGCCGAGTCGATCGTCGGCCGGACGGGGGAGCGCGTAGCGATCCTCGATCTCGACTATCACCACGGGAACGGGACCGAGCAGATCTTCTGGCGCCGAGGAGATGTCCTGTACGTGTCGATCCATGCCGATCCGGACCGGCAGTATCCGTATGTGCTCGGCCGTGCCGATGAGACCGGTGAAGGCCCCGGGGCGGGGGCGAACCTCAATCTCCCGCTCGAGGCCGGGGTGGACGATCGCCGCTACCTCGAAGTGCTCGACCGGGCGCTCGAGGCGATCGCGGCGACTCCGGGCTCGATCGTCGTCGTCTCGCTCGGCTTCGATACCTACCGGCAGGACCCGATCTGCGACTTCGCCCTGACCACGGCTGTCTACCACGAGATCGGCCGTCGGGTCGCCGCGCTCGGGCGACGACTGGTGGTTCTGCAGGAGGGCGGCTACCATCGCCCGACGCTGGGCGAGAACGCGCGGACCTGGCTGCGAGGCGTCGCGGGTCGCGCCGGGGAACCGGCGCTACCATCGACGACGTAGAGGAGATCGATGACCGTCCTGCCCGACCACGTCCAGAAGATCGTCGCCGAGATCGAGACCGAGATCGGGGACGAGCCCGCCGACGCGCGGGCCACCATCGAAGGCGGTAGCCTCCGCGGCCATTCGGGCAACGGGCGCGTCGAGGCGGCGGTCCGCGAGATCCTCGAGGAGGTCGGCGAGGAGCCCGATCGCGAAGGTCTGATCGGCACGCCGGCGCGGGTCCACCGGATGTACACCGAGCTGACCGCCGGTTACCACGTGGACCCGGCCCGGCTGATGAACGGAGCGATCTTCGACGTCGACTACTCCGAGATGGTGGTCGTCAAGGACATCCCGTTCTACAGCCTGTGCGAGCACCACCTCCTGCCGTTCTTCGGATCGGCCGCCGTCGCGTACATCCCGCGGGGCCGGGTGATCGGCCTGTCGAAGATCCCGCGCATCGTCGAGATGTATGCCCGCCGGCTCCAGGTCCAGGAGCGCTTGACCCAGCAGATCGCCGACTTCCTCCAGGACAATCTCGAGCCCCAGGGCGTCGGGGTCGTCGTCGAGGCCACCCACCTATGCGCCGTGATGCGCGGCGTCCGCAAGCCCGGCACGATCATGACAACGAGTGCCGTCCTCGGGCTGTTCCGCTCACGGGACAAGACCCGCTCCGAGTTCCTCGCCCACATCGAGCGCCGAGCCCCGGGCGTCTGAGCGCCCGCCGATGGATGCAGGGCTGACCGGCCGGGTCGTGCTGGTGACCGGTGGCGGCGGTGCCGCAGGCCCGTCCTTCTGCTCGGCGTTCGCGGCAGAGGGGGCCGCGGTCGCGGTCCACTACCGGACGAGCGTCGATCGCGCCGAGGCGGTCGCCGCCGGGATCGTGGCCGCCGGAGGCCGATCGGCCGCCTACGGCTGCGACCTGGGCGACCGAACCGCGATCGAGGCGATGGTCGAGCGGATCTCGCAGGAGCTGGGTCCGGTTTCGGTCGCGGTCAATGGGACGTCAACGTTCCGGACCCAGGCCCTCGGCGACATCGACGACGACGACTGGACGGGCATGATCGACGACATGCTGGGCGCGACCTTCCGGGTCAGTCGCGCTGTCGCGCCCGGGATGGCCGCGGGTGGCTTCGGGCGGATCGTCAACATCGCGTCGCGCTCGGGCGCGGTCGGAGCCGCCAGGGCCTCCCACTATGCCGCCGCCAAGGCCGGGATCGTCGGCCTCACCCGGTCGCTGGCCAAGGAGCTCGGCCCAGCCGGGATCCTCGTCAATGCGGTCGCCCCGACGACCATCCTGACCGACCGGGACGGCATCGCGTCGGTCCCGCCCGAGCGCCAGGAGACGATGGCCAGGCGCGTCCCGCTCGGCCGGTTGGCGACGCCGGACGACGTCGCGCGGGTGATCGTGTGGCTGGGCTCGGCTTACAACTCGTTCGTCAACGGGGAGGTCGTCACGGTGTCGGGCGGCGCCCGGATCTGAACCCGAAACGTGCAGAGGATCGTGCTCGCGCCCGAGCGGATGACCGATCCCCGGGCATCTACAATCGAGCCATGACCGATCGGCCGATCAAGATCCTCATCGCCAAGCCCGGGCTCGACGGCCACGACCGCGGTGCGAAGGTGCTCGCGCGGGGCCTGCGCGACGAGGGCTTCGAGGTCGTCTACACGGGGCTGCGCCAGACACCCGAGATGATCGCCTCGGCTTCGCTCCAGGAGGACGTCGATGTGGTGGGGCTGTCGATCCTGTCGGGCGCGCACATGACCCTGCTGCCGCGGATCTGCACGCTCATCCGTGAAGCCGGACTCGACGATGTCCTGGTCACGGCGGGCGGGATCATCCCCGACGACGACGTCCCGGCGCTCAAGGCGGCCGGCGTCGCGGCCGTGTTCGGGCCGGGTACGACGATCGGTGAGGTCGCCACGTTCATCCGCGCGAACGTCCGTCCGCGCGACTAGCGTGGGCGAGGATCGGGTCGCCCGCGCCCCGGCCGTCGGCGCCGACCCGCTGACCCGCGCCACCGAGCTCGCGGCTGCGGCCGTGGCCGGCGATCGCCACGCCCTGGCCCGCCTCCTGACCGCGATCGAGAACCGGACCCCGGTCGCCGAGGCGGCGCTCCGTCAGCTCTACCCGACGGGCGGTCGGGCGCACCTGGTCGGGATCACCGGACCACCCGGGGCCGGCAAGTCCACCCTCGTCGCGGCGCTGATCGCGGAGGTCCGCGCGGCCGGTCGGACGGTGGCCGTCGTGGCGGTCGATCCGTCGAGCCCGATCACCGGCGGCGCGATCCTGGGCGACCGGGTCCGGATGCAGGCATACGCCGCCGATCGCGACGTGTTCATCCGCTCGATGGCGGCGCGCGGTCACGCGGGCGGCCTGGCCTCGACCACGGGTGCCGCCTGTTCCGTGCTCGATGCGGTCGGCTTCGACCTCATCCTGGTCGAGACGGTCGGGACGGGCCAGAGCGAGGTCGAGGTCGCCTCCTCGGCCGACACGACCGTCGTCCTCGAGGCGCCCGAGATGGGCGACGAGGTGCAGGCGATCAAGGCCGGTCTGCTCGAGGTCGCCGACCTCGTCGTCGTCAACAAGGGCGACCGCCCCGGAGCCCAGCGGACGGCAGCTCAGCTCCGGGCCATGCTCGTGGCGGCGCCGGTCGTGGGTGCGGACCCCGCGGATGCCGGCCGACCCCGCCCGAAGCGCCCGGACGTCCTGATCACGACCGCCGCCACCGGCGAGGGCGTCCCGGAGCTCCTGGCCGCCCTCGACCGGCACCGGGCGGGTCTCACCCGGGCACCGACCGAGGACGGCGCGCCCACCGCCGCGCGCCTCGCCCGTGCGGATGCGCAGGTGCGGGCCATCCTTGCGGACCGCATCGCCGACCGACTTCGGGTCGCCCCGCTGGCGGACGACGCGGCCGCGACGCTGCGCGCGGTCGCGGAGCACCGGGTCGATCCCTTTACCGCCGCCGATCGCCTGCTGGCGGCGATCGGGCGGGAGATCGCGTCTTGAGCATCGAGCGGGTCTTCGTCGCCGGGGCCGGGCTGATGGGCCACGGGATCGCCCAGGTCCACGCCGCGATCGGCACGTCGGTCGTCCTCTACGAGCCCGACCTTGCCCGCGCCGTGGCGGGCCGGGACCGGATCGCGGCCAACCTCGAACGCGCGGTGGCCAAGGGCAAGCTCACGGCCGAGGCCCGCGCCGAGACCCTCGAGCGTGTCGTCGCCACTGACGACCCGGGCTTGGTGGCCGGGTCGGACCTCGTCATCGAGGCGGTGTTCGAGGACATCACCGTGAAGGCCGCCCTGTGGTCGGAGCTCGACGCGCTAGCACCCGCCTCGACGATCTTCGCCACCAACACCAGCTCGATCTCGATCGATCGGTTGGCCGAGGCGGTCCGGGCGCCACGCCGAGCGCGGTTCCTCGGGCTCCATTTCTTCAGCCCGGTCCCGGTGATGCCGCTCATCGAGCTGATCCGCGGCCGCGACACCGACGACGCGACCGAGGCGGTCGTGCGATCGCTCGCCGGCGATCTCGGCAAGCAGGTCATCGTCTCGGCCGATCGCCCCGGCTTCATCGTCAACCGGGTGCTGATGCCGCTCCTCGCCGAGGCGATGCGGGCCTTCGAGCAGGGCGTCGGGACCGCGGACGACATCGACACCGGGGCGCGGGTCGGACTCAATCACCCGATGGGACCGCTCGAGCTGGCCGACTTCATCGGACTCGACGTCTGCCTCGGCGTCCTGCGCGTCCTCCACGATGGCCTGGGTGACGAGCAGTTCCGTCCGCCGGGCATCCTCGAGGAGCTCGTCGCGGCGGGCCACCTCGGCCAGAAGACCGGGCGCGGGTTCCACACCTACCCCCGCTGACATCCGTCCGACCGTTCGGCGCCACGAGGCCGCCGAACAGTCGTCGCGATCCGTGGACGGTCAGTCGACCAGGCCGGATCGGTCGACGATGTCCGTGACCGCCGCGGTGACGGTCGACAGGTCGAATGGCTTGGCCAGGAGCCGGATCTCGCGCGCCTCCGCGAACGCATGGAGATCCGGGTTGAGGACGTCACCGCTCATGAAGATCCAGCGTTCGGCCAGCGCCGGCCGGATGTCGATCGCCGCGTCGTAGACGTCGACCCCGGTCATCCCGGCCATCCGATGGTCGACAAGGGCGACGTCGATGGGCCCCGACCGGATCTCGCTCAGCGCGGTCTCGCCGTCGGCCGCCACGACCGTGTCGAAGCCCGCCGCGTTCAGGGCCTTGCGCAGGAACGTCCGGATCGACTCCTCGTCGTCGAGGATGAGGGCTCGGGGCCGCCGGCGAGCCGGGTCCGCCGGTCGTGCATCGGCCGACGGCTGCCGGACCGCCGCAGCCGGCTCCGAGCTCGGGTGCGATCCGTCCCGCGGCCGGTCCGGCTGGATCGAGGCCGGCACGTCGACCGGCAGCTCGATGATGAACCGTGCGCCCCGCCCGCCCGGGGCGGGTTCGTAGCGCAGTCGCCCCTCGTGGCGACGGACGATGTCGAACGACACCGGCAGGCCGAGGCCGGTCCCCTCGCCGGGCGCCTTGGTGGTGAAGAACGGGACGAACAGCTTCGTCCGGTCGGACGCCGCGACGCCGGGTCCGTCGTCGGTCACGCTGATCCGGATCGTCGGTCGGTCCTCGCTCCCGGATCCTCGCCGCGCAGCGATCTCGAGCGTGCCCGTCGGACGGTCCGACAGGATCGCCTGGACGGCATTCGTGGTCAGGTTGAGGAGGACCTGCTGGATCTGCGAGCGGTCGATCGCGACCCTGGGCAAGTCGGGCTCGACGTCGATGATCCAGTCGACCCGACCCTTCTGGCTGTACGACTGGAGCTCACGGACGGTCTCCAGCAGCGGCCCGACCGCCGTCGGATGCCGTTCGGGCGGCCGCGATCGCACGAAGTCCAGGAACGTTCGCACGATCCGTCCGGCACGATGCGCCTCATCGACGAGGAGGCCGGCGCTCTCGCGCAGGTCGTCGGACAGACCGGGGTCGCGGCCGATGAGGGTGCTCAGGCCGACGATCGAGGCGATCGGATTGTTGAGCTCGTGCGCGACGCCGGACACGAGGATCCCGACCGTCTCCATCTTCTGGGCCTGGACGAGCTCGGTCTGGAGCCGCTGACGCTCGGTGAGGTCGCGAACGACCACCAGGTAGCGCGGCTCCTCGCCGATCCGGACGAGCGATGCCTCGCTCTCGCGCGGGAAGCGCGACCCATCGGCTCGCCGGGCGGTCCCGGTGTAGCGCCGGTGCTCGCCACGATCGACCGCTTCGCGCCGGAGTCCGGCGTCAACGGGGTCGAAGTCGACGAACTCGGCCACGGACAATCCCACGAGCGGACCGCCGTACAGCCGGTCGGCGGCGGCGTTGCTGTCGAGGATCGCCCCGTCCAGGTCGCACAGCAGGAACGCGTCGGGCGAGGCGTCGAACAGGGTCCGGTAGCGCGCCTCCGACCCCTCGAGCTGCTCCCGGTGGCGGAAGTTGGCCAGCGAGATGCCGACGATCCTGGCGACCGAGTCGAGCGCGGCATGATTCACCTGGAGCTCGTCGAGGGGACGGTCGAAGTAGGCGACGATGCCGCCGACCAGCGCCTCCTCGATCCGGATCGGGATCGCGGCGTAGGCGGTGACTCCGGTCGCCCGGGCGAGCTCGAGGGTCTCGGCAGAGACCTGGCCAGGTTCGAACGGAGCGTAGATGCTGCCTTCTCCGGCGCGCCAGCGCCGGAACACCGAGCGCTCCAGCGGTGGCGCGGTCCTGAGCCACTCGGCGAGGGGCTCAGGGATCCCGACGAAGGACGACGTCGCGTAGGCGGATCCGTCCGGCGTGAGCAGGCCGTAGGCGGTCCCGGCCGCCTCGAGCGCCTCGCCGACCAGCTGAGCCGAGCGTTCCGCGAGCTCGTCGGCCGTCCGGACCGCCTGCCCGATCCGGGTCAGCTCATCGAGCACATCGAGCCGTCGGATGAGGGCCCGCTCGGCCTCGGTCCGAACGGTCATCTCGTCGAGCAGACGGGCGTTCTCGAGCGCCATTCCCACGTGCGCGCCGGCCTGGAGGAGGACCGCCGCCGACGGGCGTGGTGCGTCCGGGTCGGTCCAGCCCAGAGCCAGCGTCGCCACGAGCTCCTCGCCGCGGTGGATCCCGACCAGGGCGATCGTGCTGATCCCGAGCGATCCGATCCAGGCCTGTGCCTCGTCCCCGACCGGCAGCTCGCCGATCGACCCGACGAAGACGGTACCCGGCGCTCGGACTGCGGCATGGACCGGGCTCGCCGGCACCGCGAGCGCAGCGGCCCGCTGGCCATCGGCGGGGTCGACCCCGTGGGTCGCCTCGACCGTGGCGTCGACACCCTCGAGGCCGAAGATCATGCCCGCCGGGGCACCGGTCGAGGTGCACAGCAGGTCGATCGCCGTCTGTGCGATCTCCGTCCGGGTCCGGGCGCGTCCGGTGGCGGTCGCAAGGCTGCCGAGCGTCGCGAGCTCGAGCTCGAGGCGATAGGACGGGGTGATGTCGCGCTTGATGCTCAAGACGCCTCGGACCGTCCCATCGGCGGCCTCGAGCCGGCTCAGCGACGTCTCGACCACGACCTCGCGCCCGACGGCCCGCCCGACCGTCGCCCGCTCGACGACCCGGCCGTGCCACGATCCGCTCGCCAGCGCGGTCTCGCGGGGCTGGCGGATCGGGACGACCACCTCACCCACCACCCGCGCCTCGGTCAGCTCGTAGATGACCCGGCCCAGGGCGTCGTCCGCCGGGATCCCGTACAGCCGCTCCGCCGCCGCATTCCACACTCTCACCCGGGCGTCGAGGTCGGTCACGATCAGGGCGTCGGCGGCGGTCGCGGCAAGGCTCCGGAGGAGGGCCAGGGTCGCCGCGTCGTTCGGGTCGGGATCGGACGGCGCCGGAGGCGCGTCGAGTTCGGCCACGGACCTATCGTACGCTCGGCGGGTCGTGCCGACGTCCGGCTGACCCGGTCCACGAAACGGCGTAGATTCGGGTCATGCCCAGCCCTCCGTCCGGTCCGAACGGCCACGTCTACGTCGTCAGCGCGCAGCGGACCCCGATCGGCAAGTTCGGTGGCCTTCTGTCGACCACCCCCGCCGTCGAGCTCGGCGGCGTCGCGATCCGAGCCGCGGTCGAGCGGGCCGACCTCCCCGAGGGGACGCAGATCGACGAGGTCCTCATGGGCCAGGTCCTCCAGGCAGGTGTCGGCCAGGCTCCCGCCCGGCAGGCCGCGCTCCGGGCGGGGCTGCCCGTGACGACCAGCGCGACGACGATCAATCGGGTCTGCGGGTCGGGCCTCAAGGCGATCATGCTGGCGGCCGCCGAGATCCGGGCCGGCGATGCCGAGGTCGCGGTCGCCGGGGGGATGGAGAGCATGAACCTCGCCCCGTACCTCCTGCCCAACGCCAGGTTCGGGTATCGGCTGGGCGACGGCGTCGTCCGCGACGCCACGGTCCTCGACGGCCTATGGTGCGCGATCGAGGACTGCCACATGGGGACGCACGCCGAGCGGGTCGCCGCCCACGATCACGTGAGCCGGGCCGATCAGGACGCGTTCGCCGTCGAGAGTCACCAGCGGGCGATCGCCGCGATCGACGGCGGCCGGTTCGACGCCGAGATCGCTCCGGTGACGGTCCGCGACGTCAAAGGGCGGGAGACGGTCGTCGCCGTCGACGAGGGGCCTCGACGCGACAGCACGGCCGAGGCGCTCGCCCGGCTGCGTCCGGCGTTCGACCTGCCCGAGGCCGAAGGCGGGGGACCTGTGCCCGAGGCGACCGTCACCGCGGGCAATGCCCCGGGCATCACCGACGGCGCCGCGGCGACCGTCGTCGCCAGCGAACGGGCGGTCGAGGAGTACGACCTGCGACCGCTCGCGCGCATCGTCGGCTATGCCCAGGCCGAGGTCGAGCCGAAGTGGCTGTTCCTCGCGCCGATCACCGGCGTCCGCAGGCTGCTCGAGCGGATCGACCTGTCGATCGACGCGTTCGACCTGATCGAGATCAACGAGGCGTTCGCCGCCCAGGTCCTGGCCGACGGTCGCGAGCTCGGGTTCGACTGGTCGAAGGTCAACGTCAACGGCGGCGCGATCGCGCTCGGCCATCCGATCGGCGCCAGCGGTGCCCGGGTCGTCGCGACGCTCCTCCACGAGCTGCGCCGGCGCCAGGGTCGCTACGGCCTCGCGACCTTGTGCCTCGGCGGGGGCGGGTCGGTCGCGATGGCTTTCGAGCGGGTCTGACCGATGACGACCGCCACCTCCACCAGCGGCGCCGAGGCCACCGCCGCCCCGACGTTCCGATTGTTCATCGGCGGCGAGTGGGTCGATTCGACGTCCGGACGCACGTTCGAGAGCCGGAACCCGGCCGACACCCGTGACCTGATCGGGCACTTCCAGGCCGGCGACGCAGCCGACGCGGCTCGCGCCATCCGGGCGGCGGAGGTCGCGTTCCAGACCTGGCGGCGCACGCCGGCCCCGAAGCGGGGCGAGATCCTGTACGCCTTCGGGGCGCTGATGGCCGAGCACAAGGAGCGGCTCGCCCGAGCGATGACCCGCGAGATGGGCAAGGTCCTGGCCGAGACGCGCGGCGACGTCCAGGAAGGGATCGACATCGCGTTCCTGATGGCGGGGGAGGGGCGCCGGCTGTTCGGCGACACGACCCCGTCGGAGCTGCCGGACAAGTGGGCGATGAGCGTCCGCGAGCCGCTCGGCATGGCCGCGATCGTGACCCCGTGGAACTTCCCGATGGCGATCCCGTGCTGGAAGATGATGCCCGCCCTGGTGGCGGGGAACACGGTCGTGCTCAAGCCGTCGAGCGACACGCCCCACTGCGCCACGCTGCTCGTCGAGCTGATGGCGGAGGCCGGCTTCCCGCCCGGGACGGTCAACCTGGTGACGGGTCCCGGACCCG
Organism: Chloroflexota bacterium; assembly: GCA_017881905.1. Lineage (GTDB taxonomy): Bacteria > Chloroflexota > Limnocylindria > Limnocylindrales > CSP1-4 > Chersky-267. The sequence continues at coordinate 5,724 of JADGQI010000081.1, read as the reverse complement.
AGGTGGGGGACGCGCTGGTCGCCAGTCCCGACACCCAGATCGTCAGCTTCACGGGCAACACCCAGACCGGCAAGCGGATCGCCTCGATCGCCGCGCGGCGGTTGAAGCGGGTCAGCCTCGAGCTCGGCGGCAAGAACGGCATCGTCGTCCTGGCCGACGCGGACCTCGACCTGGCGACGGACGGGATCCTGTGGTCGGCCTTCGGGACGACGGGGCAGCGGTGCACGGCCTGCTCTCGGGTCATCGTCGAGGCCCCGGTGGTGGAGCCGCTGCTCGAGCGTCTGGAGCGCCGGGCGCGGGCGCTGCGGCTCGGCTCGGGCCTCGATGTCACGACCGACGTCGGCCCGCTGGTCAACGGCGGCGCGGTCGACAAGGTCGCCTCGTATGTCGAGGTCGGCCGGCGCGACGGCGAGCTGGTCACGGGCGGGTCGCGCGCGACCGGTCCCGGGCTCGAGCACGGCTACTACTTCGAGCCGACGATCTTCGCGGGCGTCAAGCCGATGGACGTCATCGCCCAGGAAGAGATCTTCGGGCCGGTCCTGTCGGTCGTCCCGGTGCCCGACTACCCGGCCGCGGTCACCGCGCTCAACCAGACTCGCTACGGTCTGTCGTCGGCCATCTTCACCCGCGACGCCAACACCGCCTTCCGGGCGATGCGCGACTTCGAGACCGGGATCGTGTACGTCAACGCCGGCACGATCGGCGCCGAGACGCACCTCCCGTTCGGCGGCACGAAGGACACCGGCAACGGCCATCGTGAGGCGGGCCACGCAGCCCTCGACACGTACACCGAATGGAAGTCGATCTACGTCGACTTCAGCGGGCGCCTCCAGCGGGCCCAGATCGACAACCAGCCCGACTGAGTCGCCTTGATCGGGATCGTGCCCTAGCGTGCCTCGCGGGCGGCCTTCCACATCCCTCGGATGCTCGGTTTCTGACCGTACATGAGCACACCGGCGGCGTAGATCCGAGACGCGACCCAGACCGCGAGCACGATGGCCGCCATCAGGAGCAGGATGGCGAAGCCCACCTCGAGCGGACCCGCTTCTCCCGCATTCAACCGTGAAAGCATCATGTAGGGAGACAGGAATGGGACCCAGGAGAGCACGATCACCCACGGCGCCTTCGGGTCCACGATGCCGATCGAGGCGTACAGCGCGATGAGGTAGCCCGCCGTCGCGAGGAGGATCATCGGGATGATGATCTGGTCGACGTCCTCCTGCCGACTGACCAGCGAGCCGGCTGCCGCGAAGAGGACCATGTAGAGCAGGAAGCCAAGGACGAAGAAGATCGAGAACGCGACGATGAGCGACGGGCTGATCCCGGACGGCAGACTGAGCCCGGCAGAGTCGCCCAGCACGATGGAGGCGACCTGGTGCTCCACGAGGAGCGCGACGAGCACGGCTGCGACCATCGCCGCGTACTGCAGCAGAGCCGCTGCGCTTACCCCGAGGACCTTGCCGGCGAGGAGCTGGAACGGTGATGCGGCGGCCAGGATGATCTCCATCATGCGGCTGCTCTTCTCCTCGACGGCGCTCCGGGCCACCCAGGTCCCGTAGAGGACGATCGCCAGGAAGAGGAAGATCACGAGACCGAAGTTGACCGCGATCTTCGTCGCCTCCTCGGTCGCCGTCTGGGAGCTCGCGGCTGGCTTGGACAGATCGGGCGATCGGATCGTGACCAGTGGCGGCACGAACAGACCTGCCTGATCCGCCGGCGTGAGGCCCAACCGTCCGAGGCGATCGGAAACGACGATCGAGGTCGCCGCTTGCCGGCTGAGGAGCGCCGTGCGGCTGGTCCCGGGTTCGCTCGTGTAGACGGTGAAGACGAGCTCTCCGCTGGCACCGCGCTCGATGTCGAGCAGGGCGTCGAGCTTGCCGTCGAGGACCTGCTGGCGGTCAGCCTCGAGGTCCGTCGAGCGGGTGACCTGGAACGGCTTGGTGCCGACCGGCCCGGGACTTGTCGCGCCGCCCGGGTCGACCGGCGGGTTGAGCAGGGCGTCTAGGGTGGTGACGGGGTCGCCCTGCAGGTCCGCGGCGCCGACGTAGATCGCGACCTGGGTCGCGTCGCGACCGAGGTAGCTGACGACGACCGGGGCGAGGCCCACCGCCGCGGCTGCCAGGACGAGGATGATCGTCGAGATCAGGAAGCTCCGGGTGCCGGCCCTGGTCACGAATTCGCGGCGGGCGACGGCGACGATGTTGGCGGTACCGGAGAGGGCGGGCCATCTCATCGGTTCGGCTCCGCCCCGATCTCGGCCAGGGTCCGCTCGTCGGTCATGGTCACTCCGACGTGCTCGACGAAGATGTCCTCGATCGACGGCTCGACGATCTCGAACCGGGTCACGTATTCGTGTCGAGCCAGCGCCTCTCGAAGGATCGACTCGGGATCGACCCCCGTCCGCATCTGGACCTCGTGGTAGTCCAGCCCGGAACGCATCACGGTCGCATCTCGTCGGCTGTCCAGCCAGTCGAGGTCCTGGTCTCCCGACACGCCGAGGCGCACGACCTGCCGGCCATCCTGCCGCTTCACGTCGTGGATCGACCCACCGACCACCACGCGACCCTTGTCGATGATCGCGATGGCGTCACACAGCTCCTCGACCATCTCCATCTGGTGGGTGCTGAAGACGATCGCCTTTCCTCGGTCCCGCATCTCGATGAAGGCATCCTTCAGGAGCGCGACGTTGATCGGATCGAGGCCGGAGAACGGCTCGTCCATGAGGAGGACGTCCGGGTCGTGCAGGATCGCGGCGATGAACTGGATCTTCTGTTCGTTGCCCTTGCTGAGCTCCTCGGCCCGACGTTCCGCGTAGTCGGCGATCCGGAAACGCGTCAGCCAACGACGAGCCCGGCGGGCGGCCTCGGCGCGCGGGACCCCGTACAGCGAGCCGACGAAGACGAGCTGGTCGAGGACCTTCATCCGGGGATACAGCCCACGCTCCTCCGGCAGGTATCCCCAGGTCCTCCGTGGAGCGATGGCCGCCGGCCGATCGTTCCATGTCACCGAACCGCTGTCCGGGTGGAGGATGTCGAGGACGATCCGCATCGTCGTCGTCTTGCCGGCCCCGTTCGCACCCAGGAAGCCGAACACCTGGCCGGCCTGAGCAGCGAAGGTGATGCCATCCAGGGCCTGGATGTCCCCGAAGCGTTTGCTGAGCGTCTCGACGACAAGCGCCATCCGCGCCTCCACATGAGGAAGGGGACCTAGGGGCGCGACCTTCCGCTGTCATTCAGGACGACGCGAAGCCGGCGGACAAGGGCCGATGGTCCCGCGCTGTGGTCCAAAGGCACTGCTCGTGGCTCTCGCCACCAAGGGGACCGCCCACGGACGACCGCTAGACTCAGGGACTCGTGATCGGACCATGCTCGAGAGGGGCGTGCAGCCATGGCGTCAATCGATGAACTGTCTGTCGATCGGGAACCCTCAGTACCCGAGGATGCGTCTCCATCACCGGGCGAGCCGCTCATCCGGTGGTTGGTCGTGACCGTCGGGGCAGCCGCCGTGGTGGGCCTGATCGTCGCGGTGATCATGGGCCGCAGCGTGAGGCCGCGGTCACTGGCGGACTCGATCAACGCGAGGTTCGGGTTCCTGGCGGGGTCCATCGTCGTCGGCGGTGCCCGTTGGAGGAGGCGCTTCGGCCCCTTCCGAAACGTCGAACTGCCTCCAGATCCGACCATGGCTGGAAATGCAGGCTCCGACGGGGCACCAGACCGGGAGGCACCATCGGACGAGCCTCGGCGTTCGCCTGCTGCCAGGCTCAGGGCTGCATGGGGCCGATGGCGCAAGCCGGTCGACGAGGCTGACGCGGAGTAGCTGGCGGCCCGGTCGGGCGGATCGACCAGAGCGGGCGAGTCGGTCGGTCGGCGCACGTCGACGACCAGAGCCGTTCGACCGATGCCACGGACGCTAGGACGATGTCAGCGAGATCTGCCCGGTCGTGCGATCGACGTGGACCGACAGCGCGGCGAGCGGCTGATCCGTCGGACCGGCGATCGCGCGGGCGCCATGCGTCGGGTCGAACGTGGCGCCATGGCACGGGCAGATGAGCAGCCCTGAGGATGGGTCGTACTCCACCGTGCAACCTGCGTGGGTGCAGGTCAGGTCGTAGGCGACGACCTTCCCGTTCGGGAGGAGGAGGACGGCGCTCGGATCGCCGGTCGTCGGATCGGTGAACCCGATCGGGCGGTCAGGCCGAAGGTGGGTCAGGCTGCCGATCGGGGTGCCCGCGGTCTGACCGGTCGGACCGGCCGGCGCGACGGCGGAGGATGTCGGCGCCGGAGTCGTGACCGCCGTTCCCGCGTCGGCCGTGGTCACCGGCGCTGCCGACGCGCCCGAGAGCCCGCCGGAGGTTCCCGAGGAGGAGCCGACAGCGGATGCGTCCCGACCGCGAACGATCGGTCCGACGACGGCCCCCAGAGAGGCCAGGACCAGCGCCGTGGCGCCGATCAGCCCAGCTTCGAGCACGGCGCGCCGGGTCACGCCGTCATCGGCATCAGGCATCGGCCGTCCACGGGCAGCGGCGAGGCGCCGTTGCCGCTGTTCGTGAGGCGTGGCCGCCGAGCCGGACCACGGCAGCCAGGCGTGGACCGTGAACATCCCGCCGGTCCCGGCCAAGGCCAAGGTGATCCAGCCGATCGCAAAGGGAAGGTCCGGGCCGTAGTAGTACGGCTTGATCGCCCACGACGCAGTGAGCCAGAAGAGGATCGCGAGGGCCGCGCCGGCTGCCGCGCAGGCCCGGAACAGGAGGCCGGTCAGCGTACCGATACCCACGGCGATCTCGAGCAGGGCGATCCCAGCACCGACCGCGATCGGGAAGGGCTGACCGAATACGATCACGAGCGGTGCGAGGGGTGAGGTGTGGACGAAGGCCGCCATCTGCGCACCGATGGAACCCGGTCCCGCGTCGCGCAGGAACGCCGGGTCGACGAGCTTGTCGAGGCCGGCGTAGAGGAAGGTCACGCCAAGGAAGATCCGCAGCGGAACGAGGGCGATCCCCGACACTCCTTGCCGGCTTGGGGCCTCGATCCAGGCCTTCCCCTCGTCGGCCGATGGTGTGTGTTCCTGTGGCGCGCCGGGCCTCGAAGATCGATCCCGCGCGACGTACTCCGCGTCGCGGGGCGATCTCCGACGCTGGGCACGATCGCGCTGACTCATCCGCTGCCTCCATGGGTCCCCGTGATGGCAGGATGACCGGCGAACATTGGCTCACCATGAGTCCCGACGCGGTTGCGATCGGCATCGTCGTCGTGACGGACCCTGAGGAGCAGGGCGGGCTCCGGCTGACCGCACAGCTAGCCTCCGGCTCGAGTACCCCGAGCCAGCGATGACGGTGCCGGGACGGATCGACTGCCCCGGTACCGAGTCGAGCCATCATGCGCGAGCCGGGTCCAGCCAGGGGCCAAGGCCTTCGCGGTGAACCGAGTGCCTGTCGCCATCGCTCGGCTGGCGCTCGCGAGGGAGCCTCGTCGACGCGCGGACCCCGAGGGCAGCGACCTGCCGCGAGGGACCGCTATCGCCGGGTCACCCCACCATGGATGGAGCGTGGACCCGGCCGTAGATGACTTCGCACGCCGAGCATCGGTCGGCGGCGGGGACGTCCCAACTGTCGGCGCGGTAGACATCGTGTGCGGGATCGACGAACGCGCGGCCGCAGGCGACCAGCAGGCGGCCTTGGGTTGACAGGGTCGGACCACTGGTCCAGTGCCAGGAGCCCTGCGGACC
>JADGQI010000010.1 GCA_017881905.1 Chloroflexota bacterium | reverse complement strand
TCGCTGCGGGTTCGAGGATCCGCCGGACGCCGATCAGCTCGAGTGAGAACCCTTCCTGGAAGAGCTCGGCCGCGGCACCGATGCCGGCAAGGAGCAGTTCCGGACGGAGGCTCGTCACGAAGGTTCCGTCGCCCCGACGGACGTCGAGCACGCGGGTCGTCACGAGGGCACGGACGGCCTCTCGGACGGTGTTCCTGGACGCACCCAGCTCGGCGGCGAGCTCGGCCTCCGGCGGCAGCCGCGATCCGGGCACCAGCTCGCCCGAGGCGATCATGTCGCGGACCCGTTGGATCACGGCCTCCGTCAGCGGAGCGGACACTCGGTTCCTCCCTCGGATCGTCGAGTCTGCGTGAATTGACCACTAGACATCGGATGTCTTGGTGGCTATCGTACCTCCGCAGCGCCAGATGTGGAGGTCTTGTGCCCCAGACACCCGACGACTATCGCGGCCTCCGGCTTGGGTTGCGGCTGCTTCGGATCGGTCCTGTGCTGATCCTCCTGATCCTCGTCGCGGTGCTGGCGGTGCTCTCGCCATTCTTCTTCACGACCCGCAACCTGGGTAACGTGATGGCCGCGACCGCGGCGATCGCCGTCCTGTCGATGGGCCAGTTGCTGGTCATCCTGACGCGCGGCATCGACCTGTCGGTCGGCTCGGTGCTGGCACTCACGTCGGTCGTCGGCGCCCTCGTATTCTCGAGCATCGACTCGGGCCCGGTGGTGATCGTGGCGATGCTGGCGACCGGTCTCCTGGTCGGAGCGGTCAACGGGATCGTCTACGTCAAGGGTCGGCTGCCGCACCCGTTCGTGATCACCCTGGCGATGCTGAGCATCGCCCGCGGTCTGGCCCTGTGGCTCTCCGGCGGCCAGCCGATCCGCGGGATGCCCCCGATCGTAGACGCGATCGGCGGCGGGACGATCGGCTGGTTCCCGGTTTCCGCCGTCCTCGTCCTGTGCATCGCCGTCGTCGTTTACGTCGGGACCACGCGCGTGGTCTGGGGTCGATGGATCTACGCGGTCGGCGGGAACCCCGAGGCGGCGCGTCGCACCGGGATCCCCGTCAACATGGTCCTCATCTCGGTCTACGTCCTGAGCGGTCTTGCGGCGGCCGTGGCGGGGATCATCACCGCGGGACGGCTGAACGCCGGGTCGCCGACCTTCGGCGAGCTGGCCGAGCTGGACTCGATCGCCGCCGTCGTCATCGGCGGCGCGAGCTTCCTCGGCGGTCGGGGCAACGTGGTCAACGCGCTGGTCGGCGCGCTGATGATCGGGGTCATCCGGAACGGGATGAACCTGCTCGACGTCGACGCCTACTTCCAGCTCATCGTCATCGGCATCGTCATCGTGCTGGCGGTCGAGGCGGACGTCCTGCGGGGATACCTCGAGGAGCGGTTCCGCGTCGCCGAGGCGTCTCGGACATGACCGAGACTACTGGTCCAGGGGTGATCCGTCCGGCTGCCGGGACGGGGCCGCCGGCGCTCGCCGTCCGCGGTGCGACGAAGCGGTTCGGTGCCGTGTTGGCCCTCGATGCGGTCGACCTCGAGATCTGGCGCGGCCAGATCCTCGCCCTGCTCGGCGACAACGGAGCGGGCAAGTCGACCTTGATCAAGTGCATCAGCGGCGTCCATCGTCTCGACGAGGGCGTCATCGAGATGGATGGTGAGCCGAGGGCCATCCATTCGCCGGCCCAGGCCCGTGCGCTCGGTATCGAGACGGTCTACCAGGACCTGGCTCTGTTCGATAACCTCGCTCCGGCCGAGAACTTCTACGCCGGTCGCGAGCTGGCGGGACCAAGCTGGCTGCCGGCCGGCTTGCGCTTCCTCGATCGGAAGGCGATGACCGCCGAGACGGGCAAGCTCCTGGACCGGCTCGAGGTCGGCCTTCCGAACCTGTCGAACCAGGTCGGTCTGCTGTCCGGCGGCCAGCGCCAGGCCGTGGCAGTCGCCCGAGCTGCGGCGTTCGCCTCGAACGTCGTGATCCTCGATGAGCCGACGGCTGCGCTCGGAGTCCGTGAGTCGCGCCGGGTGCTCGACCTGATCGCCCGACTCCGGGAGGCGAACTACGCCGTGATCGTGATCTCGCATGCGCTCGACCACGTCATCGATATCGCCGACCGCGCGGTCGTCCTGCGACGCGGTCGCAAGGTCGGCGAGGAGATCCCCACCCGCGAGAACCAGCAGCGGATCGTGTCGCTGATCGTCGGAGGTGAAGGTTGAGTCGATGAGCCGTCACGCCCGCGGCTGCGGCATGCATCGCGGGCCAACCCCACCAATCACCCGCCCACTCACGCAGGAGAAGCGAGGGATCATGTTCAAGAGGACAGCCGGTCTGCTCATCGCCGTCGGCCTGATGGTCGGGGCGTGCTCGAGCAGCTCAAGCTCCAGCGCGCCGGCGACCGCCGCCGCTCCCGCCAGCGCCGCCGCCCCGGCCAGTGCCGCAGCTCCCGCCAGCGCCGCGGCCGAGAAGACCAAGATCGGGTTCATCACGAAGTTCCCGGTCGACTTCTACGACACCATGGTCGACGCCGCCAAGACCTGGGCCAAGGATCACCCCGATGTCGACGTCGTCTATGCCCAGGGTAAGAGCGGGACCGATGACGAGGGCGAGATCGCGGCCATCGAGTCGATGATCACCCAGGGCGTCAAAGC
>JADGQI010000080.1 GCA_017881905.1 Chloroflexota bacterium | reverse complement strand
TGGTCGGCCTGCCATGGAACGTGGCCACGGATGATCGCCTGGACATCCGCGAGGCCGCCAAGATCCTCGAGGAGGACCACTACGGGCTCGAGAAGATCAAGGAACGGATCCTCGAGTACCTGGCCGTCCGCTCGCTGGCGACCACCATCCGGAGCCCCATCCTGGCCCTGGTGGGACCGCCCGGCGTGGGCAAGACCTCGCTCGGCAAGAGCGTCGCCAGGGCGATGGGCCGCAAGTTCGTCCGGATGAGCCTCGGCGGCATCCACGACGAGGCGGAGATCCGCGGCCACCGGCGCACCTACATCGGAGCGCTCCCCGGCCGGGTCATCCAGAACGTCAAGACGGCCGGGACCAACAACCCGGTGTTCATGCTCGACGAGATCGACAAGATCGGGATGGACTTCCGGGGCGACCCGAGCTCCGCCCTGCTCGAGGTCCTCGATCCGGAGCAGAACAACACGTTCCAGGACAACTACCTCGAGGTCCCGTTCGACCTCAGCAAGGTGCTGTTCATCGCCACCGGCAACCTGATCGACCCGATCCCGGCCGCGCTGCGCGACCGGATGGAGATCATCCAGCTGCCCGGTTACACCCAGCTCGAGAAGGCCCAGATCGGCCGCCGGTTCCTCATCCCCAAGCAGATGACGAACCACGGCCTCAAGCCCAAGAACATCGAGATCACCGACGAGGCGATGACCAAGCTCGTCCAGGCCTACACCCACGAGGCCGGCGTCCGGAACCTCGAGCGCGAGATCGCCAACGTCATGCGCAAGGTGGCCCGGGCCGTGGCCGAGGGTCGGACGCGCAAGACGGTGGTCGACGTCAAGAAGCTCAACGAGTACCTCGGACCGCCGCGCTACGAGTACGGCGAGCTCGAGGCCGAGGACCAGACCGGCGCCGCGACGGGCCTGGTGGTGACCGAGGTCGGCGGCGACATCGTCGCGGTCGAGGTGACCAAGATGGAAGGCAAGGAGGACTTCATCCTGACCGGCCAGCTCGGCGAGGTCATGCGGGAGTCCGCCCGCGCCGCGCTGTCCTGGATCCGCGCCAACGCGGACCGGCTCGGGATCCCTCGCGAGATGTTCGAGAAGAACACGCTCCACATCCACGTCCCCGCCGGAGGCATCCCGAAGGACGGTCCGTCGGCCGGGGTGACGATGGCCACGGCGATGGTCAGCGCCTTCACCGGCGTCCCCGTCCGCAAGGATGTGGCGATGACCGGCGAGATCACCCTCCGGGGTCGGGTCCTCCCGATCGGCGGGCTGAAGAGCAAGATCCTCGCCGCCCATCTGTCTGGCGCCAAGACTGTGATCCTGCCGAGGAAGAACGAGAAGGACCTCCGGGACATCCCCGAGGAGATCCGCAAGGAGACCAAGCTCGTCCTGGTCGATTCGATGGACCAGGTCCTCGATGCGGCACTCCGCCGACGGCCGAAGCCGCTCGCGCCCCGACCGAGCGGCGCGCCGGGCGGTGGGGTCGAGCGCTCGACCGGGACGGCCGTCCGGCCGACCTTCCCGCCGGATCAGCCGTCCGTCGTCGTCCAGCGCGCCCTCGAGGCGGACTGAGCAGGGTCGGCGGTGCCGGTCGACTACCGCGACTACTACAAGGTCCTCGGTGTCGGCCGGGACGCGACCCAGGCTGAGGTCAAGCGCGCCTTCCGAAAGCTCGCCCGCGAGAACCACCCGGACCTGAAGCCGGGTGACGAGAGCGCCGAGCGTCGGTTCAAGGAGATCAACGAGGCCAACGAGGTCCTGTCCGACCCCGACAAGCGCAAGCGCTACGACGAGCTCGGCGCGAACTGGGCCGCCTACTCCGGGTCGACCGGAGCGGGCGGCGCCGACCCGTTCGGACCGGGTGGGCCGTTCGCGGGGTACGGGACGGCGGACGGCGGCAACGTCCGCTACGAGTTCCGCACGGCCGGCGGCGATGCCGGCGGCTTCAGCGACTTCTTCCGGACGTTCTTCAGTGGGGCCGCGGCCGGCGCAGCGTCCACCGGTGCACGCGGCCGTGCCCGGCGCGGGTCGGCCACGGTCGATCAGGGCGGCTCGTTCGACGACATCCTTGCCGGCCTGGGACTGGGTGGCTCGGCCGACGCCGGCGGACGCCCGCAGGCCGGCGCGAACGGCTCGAACCGTCCGCGCAGCGTCGAGGCCGAGGTCGAGCTCAGCCTCGAGGAGGCCTATCACGGCACGTCGCGGCTGGTCCAGGTCGATGGCAAGCGCCTCGAGGTGACCGTTCCGCGGGGCGTCGAGACCGGCAGCCGGATCCGACTCAAGGGTCGTGGCGGCGGCGATCCCTCGCATCCCGCGGACCTCTACCTCGTCACCCGGGTCCAGCACCACCCGGTCTACACCCGGCTCGGAGCGGACCTCAGCCGCGAGGTCCCGATCGCCCTGGGCGAGGCCCTGCTCGGCGCCGAGATCCCGGTCACCACGCTCAAGGGCCGCATCCGCCTGACGATCCCGCCCGAGACCCAGACCGGTCGGACCTTCCGGCTCAAGGGCCAGGGCATGCCCCGGCTCAAGCCGAAGAACGGTGAAGCCCCGACCGGCGACCTGCTGATCAAAGTCAAGGTCGTCCTTCCGACGGGCCTGTCGGACGACGCGCGGGCGGCCGCGCGCCGCCTGGTCGAGCTGGCCGCCCAACCGGACCCGCGCGGGACGGGCGGCCGGTCCACCTGAACCGTTGATAAGAACCTTGTCAACATGATTGATAGACATTAGACTGGTCGAACCGACGCCGGACCCCGGCGCCCGACCCTGACCCGCCGAGAGATCGTCCCATGCAACTCGACCGATTCACCCAGAAGGCCCAGGAGACGGTGATCGCCGCCCAGAAGCTGGCGGAGACCCTCCACAGCCCGATCCTCGATGCCGAACACCTCCTCGCCGCGCTGATCGAGCCGGATGACGGGGTGCCGGCCGAGACGCTTCGGCGCCTCGGCGTCGACCTCCCGGCGTTCCGCGCCGAGCTGGCCGCGGTCCTTGCCCGGCGCGCCCGGATCGAGGGCGGGTCGCTCAGCCTCGACCCCCGCGCCAAGCGGGTCATCGAGCGAGCCGAGGAGGAGGCACGCCGTCTCAACGACGAGTACGTGTCGACCGAGCACCTCCTGCTCGGGGCGGCCGAGACCGGCGGCGAGGGCCAGACGCTGCTCGAGCGTCACGCTGCCGGGCGCGAGGCGATCCTCGGCGCCCTCCAGGGCGTGCGCGGCGGTCAGCGGGTGACCTCGCCGAACCCCGAAGGGACATATCAGGCGCTCGAGAAGTACGGCCGCGACCTGACCGCCGAGGCTCGCGCCGGCAAGCTCGACCCGGTGATCGGCCGCGACGAGGAGATCCGCCGGGTCATCCAGGTGCTCTCACGCCGGACCAAGAACAACCCCGTCCTCATCGGCGAGCCGGGGGTGGGCAAGACGGCGATCGTCGAGGGCCTCGCCCAGCGCATCGTCCGCGGCGACGTGCCTGAAGGACTCAAGGACAAGCGGGTGATCTCGCTCGACCTCGGCGCGATCATCGCCGGAGCCAAGTTCCGGGGTGAGTTCGAGGAGCGCCTCAAGGCGGTCCTCAAGGACATCAAGGACAGCGAGGGCCAGGTCGTCCTGTTCATCGACGAGCTCCACACGGTGGTGGGCGCGGGAGCGGCCGAGGGCGCGATGGACGCCTCGAACCTGCTCAAGCCGATGCTCGCCCGCGGCGAGCTCCACACGATCGGGGCGACGACGCTCGACGAGTACCGCAAGCACATCGAGAAGGACGCCGCCCTCGAGCGACGCTTCCAGCCGGTCATGGTCGAGCCTCCGACCGTCGAGCAGACCGTGTCGATCCTGCGCGGCCTGCGCGAGCGCTACGAGGTCCACCACGGGGTCCGGATCACCGACTCGGCGCTCGTCGCCGCGGCGGCCCTGTCGGACCGCTACATCACCGAGCGATTCCTCCCGGACAAGGCGATCGATCTCGTCGACGAATCGGCGAGCCGCCTGCGGATGGAGATCGATTCGATGCCGATCGAGCTCGACGAGCTCGAGCGCCGTCGGATCCAGCTCGAGATCGAGCGCGAGGCCCTGCGCAAGGAGAAGGACGACGCCTCCAAGGCACGGCTCGAGTCCCTCGAGCGTGAGCTGGCCGAGCTGGCCGAGGAAGCCGGGGCGATGAAGCAGCGATGGGAGGCCGAGAAATCGGCGATCGCCGCGATCCGGACGACGAAGTCCGAGCTCGAGACCCTCCAGACCCGGATCGACCAGGCCGAGCGCGAGGCGGACCTGGGCAAGGCCGCCGAGCTGAAATATGGGCGTCTGCCCGAGCTCCAGGCGCGGCTCAAGGAACAGGAGGCGGTCCTGGCGACCCTCCAGGGTCCGGGGTCGCTGCTCAAGGAGGAAGTCGACGCGGACGACATCGCCGAGATCGTCGCCGCGTGGACCGGCATCCCGGTCACGAAGCTGCTCGAGGGGGAGACCGCCAAGCTCGTCCACATGGAGGAGCGGCTCCACCAGCGGGTCGTCGGCCAGGACGAGGCCATCGAGGCCGTGTCCGACGCCGTCCGGCGCGCCCGGGCGGGCCTGCGCGACCCGCGTCGTCCGATCGGCTCCTTCCTGTTCGTCGGCCCGACCGGCGTCGGCAAGACCGAGCTCGCGCGGGCCCTCGCGGACTTCCTGTTCGACGACGACGGGGCGATGGTCCGGATCGACATGAGCGAGTACATGGAGAAGTACGCGGTCTCCCGGCTCGTCGGCGCGCCTCCCGGCTATGTCGGGTACGAGGAGGGCGGCCAGCTGACCGAGGCGGTCCGTCGGCGGCCATACCAGGTCGTCCTGCTCGACGAGATCGAGAAGGCTCACCCGGACGTCTTCAACATCCTCCTCCAGGTCCTCGATGACGGCCGGCTGACCGACGGGCAGGGGCGGACGGTCGACTTCAAGAACACGGTCGTGATCATGACCAGCAACGTCGGCAGCTCGGCGATCGCCGCGTCGACCGGAGCGGATCGCGACTCGGCCTACGAGGCGATGAAGGCCCAGCTGACCGAGGCACTCCGCCTCCAGTTCCGGCCGGAGTTCCTCAACCGGATCGACGAGGTGATCGTCTTCCACGCCCTGACCGACGTCGAGCTGGCATCGATCGTCGACCTCCTGCTGAGCGAGCTCGGCCGACGCCTGGCGAGCCAGGACCTCGGTCTTGAGATCACCCCGGCGGCGCGCTCGCTCATCGCCCGTGAGGGCCACGACCCGACGTTCGGCGCCCGTCCGCTCAAGCGGACCATCCAGCGCCTGGTCGAGAACCCGCTGGCGCGGGCGCTGCTCCAGGGCCAGTTCAAGCCCGGCGACCGGATCGTGGCCGACGCGGATCCGGTCGGTGTCACCCTCGTCTTCTCGACCGCCGATGCCTCGGTCGCGGTCGAGGCCGGGACCCGACGGGACGCCCGGGCCGCCGTTCCGAACGGCTCCGGGTCGAAGCGGACGCCGTCCGTCCTCGACCTGCCCGATACGGACGAGAAGCCATCTCGCCCGGGGGGCGACCTCGTCAACTAGACGGGCCAGCGGACACCCGGCCCGCCGCACGGGGGATCCGCCCGGACTACGATCGTCGACGATGCGGATCGAGACCGTCCTCGCTCGTCTGGCGACCCTGCCCGGCCCGTTGCCGTCCGGCCCGGAGGCGCTGATGCCGGTGCTGACCGACGGGCGATCGCGTGCTTTCCCGCCGCGCGATCCCGCCGCCGACCGGCCGGCCGGCGTCCTGGTCCTGATCGTCCCCGATGACCAGGGCCACGCGCGGGTCGTCCTGACCGAGCGACCGACCTATGACGGACATCATTCCGGGGAGGTGAGCTTCCCAGGCGGCAAGGTCGAGCCGGATGACGCCGACATCGTGGCCACGGCGCTCCGCGAGGCCGAGGAGGAGGTCGGTCTCGACCCGGTCGTCGCGGGCGTGCGCGTCCTCGGCCGGCTCGACGAGGTCTGGATCCCGGTCAGTCGATTCGCGCTCGTCCCGATCCTGGCCGTGGCGGATCGCCGGCCGGTCCTCGTGCCGTCGCCGCTCGAGGTCGCCCGGATCCTGGAGCCGTCGGTCGCGGCCTTCCTGCCGGACGCGCCGATCCGCATCGTGGACCGCACGATCCGCGACTGGCCACTCCGCTACGGCGCCTACCCGGTCGGGGCCGAGGATGGCGACGAGCTCCTGGTCTGGGGCGCGACGGCCCGGATCCTCGGTCAGCTCGGGGCGATCCTCGGCAACGAAGGCGGGATGCCCCGAGACCGCTAGACCCGACGCCGCTAGACCCGACGCCGCTAGAGCGGCTCCCCGTGGGACGGGTCGTAGGCGGCGTCCGGATGGTCCTCGACGAGCGCGCCCTCGGCCTTGTCGACCGGGCCGGCCTCGAGCGCGAGCGTGACCCCATCGAGGATATCCCGCGCCGCGGCATCGTCGGCGCCGGCCAGCTCGACCACGATCGCGCGCATCTCCGACAGGTCGGTCGAGGCGCCGTGGAGCACGCCCGCGGGCCACAGGACCGCCTCGCCGGCGAACACGCGAGCGGTCTCCTCGCCGACGCGGACGAACCCGCCACCCTCGATCACGAGGAACCAGGTCGTATTCGGGTTGGTGTGCGGCTCGATGAGCGACTTCCGGGCGAACGCCAGCTCGGCGATCGTCCCGCGGGCGTCGGCGTGGACGACGGCGGCCTGGACACCGTGGGTCCCCGCCGGGCCATCCGGCCGTCGGTGCCCGTAGCCGAACCGACGGATCTCCATCGTCCGGGCGACGCTGGACGGGGCGGTCAGCGCCGGCGGCGGCGCTTGGTCGACCGGGACCGCGTCGACTTGGCCGGCTTGGCCGACTTGGCCGGCTTCGTCCGGATGGTCGACTCCGGATGGGCGAACTTCGACCGGGTGAAGTACCGCTCGCGTGCCAGCTTCCGGGCGTAGACCTCGAAGACCGGCGGGAACCGGTAGAACCGGATCCAGAGCAGGATCGCGGCCCCACCGATCATCGTGACGAGGACGAAGATGAAGTCCCACACGAACAGGCAGAACACCAGCAGCAGGCTGAACGTGATCAGCCCGGTCCACAGCAGCCACTCGTACATCTCGACGTACGGCTGGTGGTTGTGCAGCGCCCGGGTGCGGACGTTGAACAGGATGACGAGGACGATCAGCAGCACGATCGACGAGATCCAGACCGGCCGGAACAGGTCGGGGAACGTATCGCCGGAGAACTTCTGGAACAGGTATTCCCAGGGCGGTAGGGTCACCGGCTGACTCCTGCAGGGGGCGCATCTGGCAACGTGGGAGGCCGAGTATGCCATGCCGGGCGGTATACTCGGGCTGATGACGGATGCCCCCGAGCCGGGGCATCGGCGGAGGCGCGTCGTCGACCGGAGATCGGGAGGTGGACCCGGGGTGCGTGCCCTGCTCTCTGTGGCGAACCGTGATGGTGTGTCCACCCTGGCTCGCGAGTTCGCCGCGCTCGGCGTCGAGATGTACGCCACCGACGGGACCCGCGAGCACCTCGCCTCCGACGGGATCGAGGTCGCGTCGGTCTCCGAGCTGACCAATGTCCCCGCCCTGGTCGGCGGCCAGGTCAAGACGTTCCACCCGGCCGTCTACGCGGGGATCCTGGCTCGTCGTGACGTCCCCGCCCAGCTCGACGAGCTGGCCGAGCACGGGATCGGGCTGATCGACATCGTCGTCGTCAACGTCAAGCCGTTCTCGCCCCAGGCCGGGGCCGAGTCGGTGGCCCTGCACGAAGCGATCGAGATGATCGACGTCGGCGGCGCCGCCCTGCTCGGAGCCGCGGCGCGCAACTACGCCGGCGTGGCCGCGGTCGCCGATCCGTCCCACTACGGTCGGGTCGTTCGCGAGCTCAAGGAGCGAGGCTCGGTCTCGGCCGAGCTGCGCCAGCAGCTCGCCGCCGAGGCGTTCGGGATCGTCGCCGCCTACCACGCGGAGATCGCGGCCTACATCAACCAGGTCTCGGGGACGACCTTCCCGACGCGCCTGGCGATGGTCCTCGAGAAGGTCGAGGACCTGCGCTACGGCGAGAACCCGCACCAGCGCGCCGCCTTCTACCGCGAGACGACCCATCGGTCGGGCACGCTGGCCGACGCCAAGCAGCTCCAGGGCTCGCTGCCGAGCTTCAACAACCTGCTCGACCTCGACTCGGCGTACCGGATGGCCCAGGACTTCACCGCGCCGACGGTCGCCGTGGTCAAGCACACCGATCCGGTCGGGATGGCCTCGAACGACGAGCTGGTCGAGGCGTATCGCAAGGCGCTCGAGACCGACTCGGTCGCCGCGTTCGGCGGCATCGTCGCGGTCAACCGCGAGCTGGACGGCGCCACTGCCCGGGAGATCGCCGCGAACTCCTACGAGGCGGTCGTCGCTCCGGCCTACAGCCATTCGGCGCTGGGCATCCTGAAGGCCAAGACCGGGCTCGAGATCCTGGCCGTGCCCGCTGGACCGACCGACGGCATGCGCGACTCCGGCATCGCCAACCTCGACTTCAAGCGGGTCAGCGGCGGCCTCCTCGTGGAGACCCAGGACGCGCTCGGGATCGAGGCCGGCCATCTCCAGGTCGTGACCCGACGCCGCCCGACCCTCGAGGAGCTGACCGACCTGCTGTTCGCCTGGCGGACCGTCCGGCACGTCCGGTCGAACGCGATCGTCCTGGCCAAGAACGCGGCGACCATCGGGATCGGGGCGGGTCAGGCCAGCCGCCAGGTGTCGGTCGAGATCGCCCTGCGGCGGGCGGGCGACCGGGCCCGGATGAGCGTCATGGCCAGCGACGCCTACTTCCCGTTCCCCGACGGGATCGCCCTGGCCGCCAACGCCGGCGTCACCGCGATCATCCAGCCCGGCGGATCGATCCGCGACGAGATGGCGATCGAGGTCGCCGACCGACATCACCTCGCGATGGTCTTCACCGGCCGCCGACACTTCCGCCACTGACCGCGGATCCCGATGGAGCAGCTGCTCGCCCTCGAGATGGTCCGGGTCACGGAGGCCGCGGCGATCTCGTCCGCGCGGTTCATGGGCCGCGGTGAACGCGACGAGGCGGATCACGCCGCGACCGAGTCGATGCGCCGGACGATGGACGAGATCGACATGGCCGGCACGATCGTCATCGGCGAGGGTGAGCGAGACCAGGCGCCGATGCTCTACATCGGCGAGCAGGTCGGCCGCCAGAGCGACGACAGCCCGGCGATCGACATCGCGGTCGACCCGCTCGAGGGCACGAACCTGGTCGCCCACGGCCAGGCCGGTGCCATCACCGTCCTCGCCGCGTCGGAGGCCGGCGGGCTGCTCCACGCTCCCGACACGTACCTCGAGAAGCTGTGCGTCGGTCCCGTCGCCGCCGGGCATGTCGACATCGCGGCGAGCGCGACCGAGAACGTCCACCGGATCGCCGAGGCCCTCGGCCGGAAGGTCGCCGACATCACCGTGGTCATCCTCGAGCGCCACCGCCACGAGGAGCTGATCGCGGAGGTCCGCGCGGCCGGGGCACGGATCAAGCTCATCTCGGACGGCGATCTGTCCGCCGCGATCTCCTGCGCGGTGTCGGGGACCGGCGTCCATGCCGTGATGGGGACCGGCGGCGCGCCGGAGGGCGTCATCACGGCGGCGGCGCTGCGCTGTCTCGGCGGTGAGATCCAGGCCCGCTTCCGGTTCCGCAACGACGAGGAGCGCGCTCGCGCGCGGCGGATGGGCGTCGATGACGACGAGGCCCGGGTGTTCCGGACGGAGGACCTGGCGTCGGGCGAGAACCTCGTCTTCGCCGCGACCGGCGTCACCAGCGGGGACCTGCTCCAGGGGGTGCGGTTCTTCGGCGGTGGCGCCCGGACCCACTCGCTGGTGATGGGCTACCAGTCGAAGCAGGTCCGGTTCGTCGACACCGTCCAGATGTTCGACCGGAGCCGTCCGCCGGCCGTCCGCCTCTAGGCCGGGGCGGTCCACTCTCCGGACCGCGGGCCCCCGCGCCAGGACGCGATCGGCCTTACCGCGTCGGCACCCTCGGCGATCTCCCGGCGGCGGCGCGCCGTGTCGACCGCCTCGCCCCAGCCGGGTGGCACGAGACCGGGGGCCAGGTCCGACAGCGGCGCGAGCACGAACAGGCGCTCCCGGGCGTCGCGGTGGGGCACCTCGAGAAGCCGCGTCGCTCGCGCGGGATCGACCTCGGCGTCGAGCGACCGGGCCGCCTCTGGACGCTCGACCGACAGTCGGGCCCGCCCGAAGACGAGCAGGTCGAGGTCGAGCTCGCGCGGACCCCAGCGCGTTCGCCGCTGTCGGCCGAAGGCGCGCTCCAGGCCCTTCAGCGCGATGAGCAGCGCGAGGGCGCCCGTGGTGTCGTCCGGGCCGGCGGGGACCTCGAGTGCTGTGACCGCGTTGCGGAACTCGGGCTGATCGACCACGCCGACCGGGACGGTGGCATAGAGGCGGGAGACGCCTCGCACCCGGACGTCGGGCAGGGCCGCGAGGGCATGGATCGCCGCGGCGAGCGTCGCGCCGGCGTCGCCCACGTTGGCGCCGAGGCCGACATACGCGGTCCGGCGTCGCGCGCTCGCCATCGGACGGGTTCCTCCTCGTGGTCGCCGGCCGTCGTCGCTAGACTCGCCCGGTGGCCGCCGTCGACGTCATCATCCTCCACCCGCTCGCGGCCGAGGACGCCGGACCGCTCGAGCGCGGCCTGGCCGACGCCCGGATCCGCCTCGCCGAGCGGCATCGGCACGGCTTCCTGCAAGCCGGCGCGGACAGCGCTCGGATCGTCGCGGGCGCGCCCGACGGTCGTCCGTTCGGAGAGCGCATCGGTGACCTCCTCGCGGACCACCGGGTCGGTCGAGGCATGGTCCTGCTCGGATCGGGGTCGATGGCTCTGGCGACCGTCCGAGACCGCCGCGCATTCGTCGCGACCGCCCGGACGGACGGTGAGGCGGCGCTCGCCAACAACCGGTTCTCGGCCGATGCAGTCGCGCTGAGCGGTCCGGCGGTCGCCGCGCTCCGCCTGCTGCCGCGATCCCTGCCGAGCGACAACGCCCTGCCGCGCTGGCTCGAGGAGGTCGCGGGCGTGAAGGTCGACGATCTGCGCACCCGCTGGCGGCTCGGCGTCGACCTCGACTCCCCGCTCGACGTCCTGCTGGTCGAGCGATCACGGCGGGCGCGCCGCGCGAGGTCGACGGCGGCCGGCGATCCCATCGAGACCACCTCGTTCTTGGTCGAGGAGCGCCTCGACCGCATCCGCCGGGTCATGGCCGACCCGTCCGCCGAGCTCGTCATCGCCGGCCGGACATCGGCGGCGAGTCTCGCCTGGCTCGAGCGGACGACCCGCTGCCGAGTGCGCGCCCTCGTCGAGGAACGAGGTCTGCGTGCAGCGTCCGGAGCGGCGAAGGGACCGACCGACGGGTCCGACATGCGAGCCGCTCGCCCGCCACGGAGCGTGCTCGGGCTGGTCCTCGATCGGGACGGTCCGCGGGCGCTCGGCGATCGCCTCGCCGAGCTCGGCGACGGCGCGTTGATCGACAGCCGGGTCCTCCTCGCGCACCGGCTCGGCGTCGAGGAGGCGGGTTGGCCGGCCCCCGAGTCGCGCTTCGCCTCGGACCTCCTGGATTCGGCGTCCGTCGACGATCCGTGGCTGGCTGCCCTCACGGCATCCGCGGCGGGCGCCCCGATCCCCATCGTCCTGGGCGGACACACGCTCGTCGGGCCTGGAGCCCGGCTCGTGGCGGACGGCCGCTGACCGTGGACCTCGAGGCCGGCCTGCGCCGGATCCCCGACCCCGGTCCGATCCCGACCGAGAGCGAGCCGGCCCTCGTCGAACGGATCCGGACCGAGATCGCGTCGACGGGACCGATGAGCTTCGCCCGGTTCATGGAGCTCGCCCTGTACGACCCGGATCTCGGCTACTACCGCGTCCCGAAGGAGCGTCCGGGACGGGCGGGCGACTTCCTGACCGCCCCCGGGATCCATCCGATCTTCGGTGCGGCCATCGCGCGCCAGCTCATCGAGATCTGGGAACGCCTCGGCCGACCCGAGCCGTTCACCCTCCGCGAGTACGGCGCCGGCTCCGGCGAGCTCGGCCTGACGATCCTGGAGGCCCTCGCCGGCCGCGGGGCTCTCGGACGGGTCGCCGGCTCACCGGGTCTCGTGGCGGCCATCCGCTATGCGCCGATCGAGATCAACCCCCACCGCCGGACGGCCCTCGTCGAGCGAGTCGCGGCCGCGGGCTTCGGGTCGATCCTGGCCGCCGACCTGCCCGCCGACCGCCCCGCGGTCGGGGCCGTCCTGGCCAACGAGTTCCTCGACGCGCTGCCGGTCCACCGGGTCCGCCGGGTGGGGGATCGGCTCCTCGAGCTGTATGTCGACTGGGACGGCACCGGCTTCGTCGATCGCGTCGGGCAGCCGTCCACCGCGGACCTTGCGGCACGTCTGACCGCCGACGGGGTGACGCTCCAGGACGGGGCGACGGCCGAGATCTGTCTCGAGGTCGACGGCTGGATCGCCGAGATCGCCGCCGGCCTGGAGCGCGGGGTCGCGCTGATCGTCGACTACGGGCACCCGGCGACCGAGCTGTACGGACCGGCGCGTGCGGACGGGACGCTGCTCGCCTACAGCGGGCATCGCGCCCACGACGATTGGGCCGTCGGCGTGGGTCGCCAGGACCTGACGGCGCACGTCGACTTCAGCGCCCTCGAGCGCGCGGCCGTCAGCCGCGGCCTCACGCAGCTGGGCCTCACCAGCCAGGCCGAGTTCCTCGTGGGGGTGGGCACGGATGAGCTGCTCGATGCGGTCCGCTCGGACCCCGACACGACGATGGAGGACTGGCTGGCGGTCCGCTCCGCGCTGGGTCGCCTGCTGGACCCGAAGGCGATGGGGGGCTTCCGGGTGTGCGTCCTGGCCAGGGGACTGCCCGGCGCAGCGCCCCTGGCCGGGCTATCGTTCCGCCTCGCCCGGTAGGCCCGGCTACGGCATTCGCCCTATTGTCGCTGGCCGTGAGGCGGCGCACATTGGGCCCGCCGGGGGACGACTCGCATCCTTGCTACGCGCGCTCGGCGCGAGCCGCTCCTCCGGTCCTCCCACCTCCCCTGCCGGGCCCCCCCTGAGCGCCCCGTCGCCCGTCCGGCCGGGCACGTGGCTCGGGCCTCCGCTGATAGAATGGCGCCGCGGGACCGAGTCCCGTGAGCGGTCCGTGCGTGCACGGACCCACCAGTCGCCACGATGGAAGCGCTGCCCAGCCGCAGGTGCCTGCGGGGTGCGTCCGCTGTGAGGTTCGATTGACCGGGATCTGGTACGTCGTCGGGTTCGCCATCGCCGGCGTGTCGTTCGTGCTCGTGACGATCGCCATGGCCTGGCTGATCTCCCACCGCAACCGCGGCGATGAGCACAAGGGCCTGCCGTACGAATCGGGCATCGACACGTACGGCGACACCCACGGCCGGTTCGGCCTGTCGTTCTACATCTACGCCCTGCTGTTCGTCGCCTTCGACATCGAGGTGATCTTCATCTACCTCTGGGCGATCGTGTTCCGGGATCTGCTCATCGGCGGCTTCGTCAGCATGCTCGTGTTCGTGTCGATCCTCCTGCTCGGCCTGGCGTACGCCTGGCGGAAGGGTGTCCTCACGTGGCGCTGACCCCGGATCGCCCCGGCGACCCGCCGGCGGCGGCGCCGACTCCGGACGAGGGCTCGAGCGCGATCGAGCCGGCCGGCGCGCATGACCTGATCGTCCCGATCGTCGTCCCGAACACGATGTGGGCGTCGGTCGACCCGCTCGCCTACGTCGGCGGTCGAGCCGACGAGAACACCCACCTACGCCAGCTCGAGGCATCCGACCTCCTGCGCAAGGACGATGCGCGCTGGGGCGCGCTCGACGTCATCCCGACCAAGGCCGACTATGTCCTGGACCTGATCCGGGCGAACAGCCTGTGGCCGCTCCTGTCGGGACTGGCCTGCTGCGCCATCGAGATGATGTCGGCCGCGACGTCGAAGAACGACATGGACCGCTGGGGGATGTTCCCGTTCCGGGCGAGCCCGCGCCAGGCGGACGTGCTGATCGTGGCCGGGACCTTGACCACCAAGATGGCCGGCCCGCTGATCCGACTGTGGGAGCAGATGCCCGAACCCAAGTGGTGCGTCGCGATGGGCGACTGCACCTGCTCGGGTGGCCGCTACAAGCGGAGCTATTCGACGATCCAGGGGATCGACCGGGTGATGCCGGTCGACGTCTACGTCCCCGGCTGCCCACCGCGTCCCGAGGGCCTGATCTACGGGATGATGAAGCTCCAGCAGCTCGTCCTCGAGCGGCGCGGCCACTGGCCGGAGCGAGCGGTCGGCCCGACGGTCCCGGACGGGGTCTGACCCGATGGATCGTGCCCTCAAGCGCCGCCTCGAGGCCCGCTTCGGCGATCGGCTGCTCGGGCCCATCCGGCAGCGTCACGACGAGACGGAGATCCGAGTCGCCCCGGGCGACGTCCCCGAGGTCATGCGCGCCCTGCACGACGAGCCCGAGTTCCGGTTCGAGGCGCTGATGGACCTGTGCGGGGTCGATACCGGCAGCGTCATGCAGACCGTCTACCACCTGTGGAGCGAGACCACCCCGGATTGGCTGCGGGTCGTCGCCGACGGGCTGTCGCGCGACGATCCCCGCGTCCCGTCGGTGACCTTCCTGTGGAAGGGCGCCGAGTGGCAGGAGCGCGAGGCCTACGACATGTTCGGGATCGCCTTCGAGGGCAACCGGGATCTGCGCCGGATCTACATGCCCCCCGACTACACGAGCTTCCCGCTGCGCAAGGACTTCTTCCTGCCGGACGATGCCGCCCGTTCGCCGGGCGGCGGGGTCCGCCACATCGAGCAGGCCCACGCCCCATCGAACGCCACCGTGGACGCCCAGGTCCGGAAGGCTCCGACGTCGTGAGCGCCGACCTGACGACCGCCCGGCACGCCTCGTCCGACGATCCCCGGGTCATGCTCGAGGAAGCGGTCGGCGTGTTCGCGCCGATCCCGCCGTATCCTCCGCGGACCGAGCGGGAGGCCGAGTTCTACACGCTCGGCGACGGCGAGATGTTCATCAACATGGGCCCCCAGCACCCGTCGACCCATGGGGTCCTGCGGGTCGTCCTCAAGATCGAGGGCGAGCGCGTGGTCGATCTCGACCCGGTCCTCGGCTACCTCCATCGCGGCGTCGAGAAGCTGTGCGAGAACGCCGATTACCACCACACGATCGCCTATACGGACCCGCTCGAATACGTCAGTGCGCTGTTCAACGAGTGGGCGCCGGTGATGGCCTTCGAGAAGCTTATGGACGTCGAGGTGCCGCGCCGCGCCGAGTACATCCGGGTCCTGTCCGGCGAGCTCAACCGGATCGCCAGCCACGCCCTGTTCATGGGCTGGATGGCGCTCGACCTGGGCGGCCTCACGCCGATCCTGTGGAGCTTCATCGAGCGCGACGAGATCGTCGACATGCTGGCCAGCCTGACCGGCCAGCGGATGTTGTTCAACTACTTCCGGATCGGCGGCGTGAACGGAGACCTGAACCACGAGTTCATGAGTCGGCTCGGCGCCTGGATGAGCAAGGCGACCTCGCAGATCGAGGCCAACCAGGCCCTCCTCAACGAGAACGAGATCTTCGTCCGGCGGATGCGCGGCCTGGGCACGCTCGATCGCGAGGCCGCGTTCCGGTTGTGCATGACCGGGCCGAACATCCGGGCGTCCGGCGTGCCGCTCGACATGCGTCGGGCCCACCCCTACAGCGTCTACCCCGACCTCGAGTTCGACATCCCGACCCGCCAGGAGGGCGACTGCCTGGCCCGCTACCTGGTCCGCCTGGACGAGGTCAAGCAGAGCATCCGGATCATCGACCAGTGCCTCCACGACATGCCCGACGGTCCGATCATGGCCAAGCTGCCTCGTCTCATGCGGCCGCGCCCCGGGCGGGCCTATGCCGCGGTCGAGGGCCCGCGCGGGCAATACGCCACCTATGCGATCAGCGACGGTACCGACCAGCCGTTCCGGATGCGGATCCACGACCCGAGCTTCGTCCACCTCCAGGCGGTCGGCCTGCTGACGTCGGGCAACCTCATCGCAGACACGATGGCGATCATGGCCTCGCTCGACCCGATCATGGGCGGCGTGGACAAGTAGATGGACTCCCCCAGCCGGACGTTCGAGCGCCTGACCCTGCCGGGCAAGGTCATCTTCACGCTCGTCCCGATCCTCATCGCCCTGCTGGCGGGGCTGGTGATGGCCATCGTCCTCGTCGGGCCGTTCGCGCTCGACTTCCTGTCGGCCAATCTGCCCCTGGTCCGCTTCGTGGTGGCGGCCACGGTCGTGCTGCTGATGACGGTGCCGACCGCGTTCCTGATCATCTATATGGAGATGAAGGTCATCGCCCTGATGAACCTTCGCTATGGGCCGGACCGGGTCGGCCCGTACGGTTCGCTCCTGTCGGTGGTCCACGGCCTCAAGGTCCTGATGAAGGAGGACTTCACTCCGACCGGCGCGGACGGGATCGTCTTCACCTGGGCCCCGGTGGTCGTCTACATGGCCAGCGTGATGACCCTCCTGGTGCTCCCGTTCGCCCCCGGCATCTTCGGCGTCGACATGAACATCGGCCTGCTCTACTTCTTCGCGATGGGCGGGCTCGGGGTGGTCGGGCTGCTGATGGCGGGCTGGTCCAGCTTCAACAAGTACTCGCTGATCGGCGGCCTCCGTTCGGCGGCCCAGGTCGTCAGCTACGAGATCCCGCTGACGCTGTCGGTCGTCGGGATCGTCCTGCTGTCGGGCACGCTCAGCCTGAACAAGATCACTCTCGACCAGTCCGGCAGCCTGTTCGACTGGTACGTGTTCAAGCAGCCACTGGCGTTCCTCATCTTCATGATCGCCGCGACGGCCGAGGCCAACCGGACGCCGTTCGACCTGACCGAGGCGGACTCCGAGATCGTCGCCGGGTTCGCCACCGAGTACTCCGGGATGCGCTTCGGCTTCTTCTTCTTCGCCGAGTACGTCAACGTGTTCATCGTCTCGGGCCTGGCCGTCGCGTTGTTCATGGGCGGCTGGAACGCGCCGTTCGACTGGCCGTTCCCGATCGTCGCCCAGCCGGACCTCGCCGGGATGGGCGTCGGGCTGCTGTTGGCCATCGGCCTCATCCCGCCGCTGGCGATCCTGCTGCTGGCGATGCCGTTCTACCTGCTCAACACCGGGCTGCGGTTCTGGCAGGCGCTGGTCATCGGCTTCGTCCTGTTCAACGTCGTCGCGGTCGCCGCGCTGCTCGGGTTCGCCTTCATCAGCTTCGACTGGGTCGTCGGCCTGCTGTGGTTCCTGATGAAGACGTACGGCTTCGTCTTCCTGTTCGTGTGGATGCGCGGGACCCTGCCGCGAGTCCGGATCGACCAGCTGATGGGCTTCGCCTGGAAGTGGCTGCTCCCGGCCGCCCTGCTCAACCTGTTCGTGACCGCCCTGGCGATCGTGCTCGTGACGACGCCGCGATGAGGACCGACCGATGAGCCTGATCCCGGGCCTCGGCCTCGCCCGCGGGATGGCCCTGACCCTGCGCCGGTTCTTCGAGCCGAAGGTGACCCACCTCTACCCCGAGATCCCGGCCGAGATCTCGCCCAAGTTCCGTGGGCGGTTGCAGCTCCTGTACGACGAGTACGGCACGCTCAAGTGCGAGACCTGCTTCCAGTGCGCCCAGGCCTGCCCGATCGAGTGCATCGACATGGGTGGCGAGGACACCAAGGGTCGGTTCGCCGTCCACTGGGGGGCGTCCGAGACGTACGGTGAGCGGCGCGAGGAGTCGGCCCTCCGTCGATCCGGACGGACGGTCCCCGATCCGGCCTACGAGCACTTCCACGAGATCGACCTCGCCCCGGTCGACGCCATCCTCGACGAGGTCGACCACGACCCGAAAGAGATGCTGCGGATCCTGGAGGCCATCCAGGCGGCGTACGGCTGCGTCCCCGTCGCTGCCCTCAAGCGGGTCAGCCAGACCACGGGGGCGTGGTACGCGATGCTCTACGGCACGGCCACCTACTACGACCACCTCGCGGTCGGTGCCCGCGACGACGGCGGTCCCGCCGATGTCGCCTTCCTCGACGCGCTCGACGGTGCGCTGACCGGCCGGTCGATCGGCGACGGAAGCGCGGCCGACGCATGACTGCGCTGCTCAAGACGCCGTCCGCCTGGCCCCGGATCCTGCTTCCCGATCCCGAGGCGAGCGACCCGACCGACCTCGACGCGGCGGTCCGGGCGGGCGCGTTCGACGGGCTCAAGACCGCGGTCCGAGCGATGACGCCGGGACAGATCGCGACCACGGTCGGCGCCGCCGGACTCCGCGGCCGGGGCGGCGCGGGCTTCCCGACCGGCGCCAAGTGGAAGGCGGCCGCGGCCGCCCCGGGGTCGACCAAGTACGTCGTCGCCAACGGCTATGGCGCGGACCCGTCGGTCCAGACGGACCGGACGCTCCTTGAGCTGGCGCCGTACGCCGTCCTCGAGGGGATGGCCCTGGCGGCCTATGCCATCGGCGCGGGCGATGCGATCGTGGCGATCCGGGCCGACGCCACCGAGGCCATCCGCCGCTTCGAGGCGGCCATCGCGGCGGCCGAGGACGCGGGCTTCATCGGGTCGGACGTGCTCGAGACCGGCTGGTCGCTGACGGTCACCGTCCGTCCGGTCCAGGGCGCCTACATGCTGGGCGAGGAGACCGTCCTGCTCAAGGCGCTCGAGGGCAAGCGCGGCCAGCCCGAGCAACGGCCGCCCCACCCGTCCGAGCGCGGGCTGTTCGGCCGGCCGACGGTCGTCCACAACGTCCAGACGCTGGCGGCGGTCCCCTGGATCATGCGGCACGGCGCCGAGGCCTACGCGGCGATCGGCGCCAAGGACAGCCCCGGGACGATCCTCGTCCAG
Organism: Chloroflexota bacterium; assembly: GCA_017881905.1. Classification (GTDB taxonomy): domain Bacteria; phylum Chloroflexota; class Limnocylindria; order Limnocylindrales; family CSP1-4; genus Chersky-267. Next base: position 4,901 of record JADGQI010000080.1, on the reverse strand, counting down.
CTCCGCGGACCGGCCGGCGGCGGGATCGCCGAGGTGCCGCTCGGGACGCCGCTGAAGGCGATCGTCGGGCTGACCGCGGGCGGGCGCCGAGCGAACACCGAGTCCGACCGACCGATCAAGGCCGTCCTCGTGGGCGGGCCGTCGGGCGGCTTCCTGCCGACCGACCTGCTCGACACGCCGTACGACTACGACTCGCTCCGGGCGGTCGATGCCCACGTCGGCTCGGGCTCGATCGTCGTCGCCGACGACCGGGCGTGCATCGTCGACCTGGCCCGCCTGCTGACGAGGTTCTGCGCCGACCAGGCCTGCGGCAAGACGATCCCCTGCCGGATCGGCACCCGCCGGCTGTCCGAGGTCGTCGACCGGATCGCCGTCGGGACCCCGAAGCCCACCGACGCGACCCTCGCTGCGGACCTTGCCTCCGACATCCGCGGCTCCGCCCTGTGCGACCACGAGCGCCTGGCGACCCTCCCGGCCACCAGCGCGATGCGATACTTCCGTGCCGAGCTCGACGATCATCTCCTCCGCAGCACCTGTCCTGCGGGCGTCTGTCACCCGATCGCGGTGGCCGTCGCCGGCGGGGCCCATCGAGGCGCCTGATGGCCGACCTGATCACCCGTCCGCCGACCGACCTCGAGCCGATCCCGACGCCGTCCGTCGCCGAGCGGCTCCTGACCACCCAGGCTCCGCAACGCCCGCAATCGACTTCGGTCATCCGGATCGAGGTCGACGGTCGGGTCGTCGAGGGGTTCGAGGGCCAGACGATCCTCGAGGTCTGCCGCGACAACGGGATCGAGATCCCGACGCTCTGTTACGAGCCGAAGCTGCCCGGCTTCGGGGCCTGCCGGATGTGCGTCGTCGAGGTCGAGGGCGAGGAGCATCCGCCGATCAGCTGCTCGCGGACGTGCGAGACCGGGATGAAGGTCGAGACACAGACCGAGGAGCTTCGTCGCCTCCGTGCGACCAACCTCGAGCTGATCTTCAGCGACCACAACGCCTACTGCCTGCCGCCGTGCCAGAACAAGTGCCCGAGTCACATCGACATCCCCGGCTTCCTCAAGCAGAACGCCGAGGGCGACTGGCGTGAGTCGACCCGGATCTTCAAGCGGACGATCCCGTTCCCGAGCGTGCTCGGCCGGGTCTGCCCGGCTCCGTGCGAGGAGCACTGCCGGCGCGACGAGGTCGACGAGGCGATCGCGATCCGCGACAGCCATCGCTACGCCGGCGACCAGGTCCTCAAGGCGATGCTCGACGAGGGCGTGGATCCGCCGCTGCCGTTCGAGCCGCAGGCTCGGAGCGGCCGCCGGGCTGCCGTCATCGGGTCCGGTCCGGCGGGGATGAGCGCCGCGTTCTACCTCCTGCTGGCCGGCCACGACGTGACCGTCTTCGAACGGGACCCGGCCCCGGGCGGGATGCTCCGGTACGGCATCCCCCAGTACCGCCTGCCGAAGGTCGAGGTGCTCGAGGCCGAGTACGAGTCGGTCACCCGGCTCGGTGGCAAGATCGTCTGCGGCCAGGGGCTCGGACGCGACTTCACCCTCGACGATCTCCAGGGACAGGGCTTCGACGCCGTCCTGATCGCCATCGGTTGCTACGACACCAACAAGCTCGGGATCCCGAACGAGACCGCGGACGGGGTCATCGACGGCCTGGAGTACCTCCAGACGGCGACCCTCGGGCTGCCCTATCCGGGCCACGCCGGGACCCGGGTCGTGGTCATCGGTGGTGGGTTCACCTCGATGGACTGCTCCCGGACGTCGGTCCGCCAGGGCGCCGCCGAGGTGACCCTCGTCTATCGCCGCGACATGAAGGACATGCCGGCGTCGAACGAGGTCCACGAGGCGATCGAGGAAGGGGTCACGGCCATCTTCCAGGCCGCGCCGACGCGGGTGATCGTCGACGCGGCGACGGGCAAGGTGTCGGGGGTCGAGTTCATCCGCAACAAGCTCGGCGAGCCCGACGCGTCCGGTCGACGCCGGCCGGAGCCGGCCCCGGGGACCGAGTTCACCATCGACTGCGACCGGGTCCTGCTGGCCATCGGCCAGGGTCCCGACCTCAGCTGGATCGGTCCGGGATCCGAGGGTCCCGAGGCGACGAAGCAGCGACGGCTCAAGGCCGACGCGGTCACCTTCGAGACCGGCCGACCCGGCGTGTTCGCGACGGGCGACGTCCGGATCGGGGCGGCCACCGTCGTCCAGGCGATCGCCGAGGGTCGGCGCGCGTCGTACGCGGCCGATGCCTATCTCAAGGGCCTCGACCTGTCGGCGATCAAGACCCGCCAGACGCTGGCCGAGCCACAGCCCGAGTTCCTGTCGATCGTGCCGTTCACCAGCGAGGTCAAGGAGCCGCGCTACCGGCTCAAGGCGATGGACGCCGAGATCCGCAACAAGAGCTACATCGAGTACGAGATCCCGTACACCCCCGCCGAGGCCGTCGCCGAATCGACCCGCTGCCTCCAGTGCACCTGCGAGGCGATCGGGTTCTGCGACCTCCGGCGGCTCGGGATCGAATACGGGACGACCCTCAAGACGCTCGAACCCGCGTTCCACCAGGGAGCGGGCTATCGGAGCGTCACCGAGAACCGGTTCACGGGCACGAACCACGACTACGTCCGCGACGACAGCCACGCGTTCATCCTGCGTGAGCCGTCCCGCTGCATCGACTGCGGCCGGTGCGCCCAGGTCTGCTCGGAGGTCGTGGGGGCCGCCTGCTACGACTTCATGCGGATCGGCTTCGACACGCTGGTCACGACACCGCTCGACATGAGCCTGAACGACACGCCGTGCGTGTCGTGCGGGCGATGCGCCGAGACCTGCCCGACCGGCGCACTGATGCCGAAGCCGCGCGTCCTCCAGAAGTACGAGGTCGACGAGAGCCGCTGCATCCTGTGCGGCATCTGCGTCGACGCGTGCCCCTACGACGCGCTGCGCGACGGCGCCGACTTCGAGCTTGCCCACACGAGCCGGGTCGAGCCGATGATCGACCTGATGGCGATCGCCGCGGTCGATCGTGAGACCGAGGTGACCTACATCCGCCGGGAGCGCGACTGGCTCGACCGGGCGACCGCGGAAGGGCGGCTGCCCGATCCCAGCCGGATGCTGCCCGTCCTGCCGCCGTCCCTGGCGGCCGGCGGTCCGGGATCCGGCAACGGGCATCGCCACGGCTCGAACGGTGAGAGCCACGGCGCGACGGGCGCCGGCCACGCGCATCACGAGTAGCTGAAGGAGATCGGGTGGCCATCCCGGACACGATCCCGATCCTCGGGGTCAGCTGGAACGACGCGCTGTTCGTGATCTTCGCCGGGATCCTGCTCGGTGCGGGATTGCTCGTGGTCACGATGCGCGACATCATCCGCTGCGGCCTGGCGATGATCGTCTGCTTCGGAGCGCTCGCCGGGATCTACGTCATCCTGGGCGCCCCGCTCATCGCCGGTGCCCAGGTGCTGGTCTACATCGGGGCGATCAGCGTCCTGGTCCTGTTCGCGATCATGCTCACCCAGAGCAAGAGCGGCCCGGCTCGCCTGGTGTTCCAGACCCAGGCGGTCCCGTCGGCGATCGCGGCGATCATCCTCGCCGTGATCCTCGCCCTGGCCATCAGCTCGACCGACTGGGGCGGCGCCGCCGTACGGGTCGCGACCGCGACGAGCGACCTGGCGAAGGTCCTCTTCAAGGATTACGTGCTGCCGTTCGAGGTCGTCAGCGTCCTCCTCCTGGCCGCGGTCATCGGCGGCGTCTACCTCGCCAAGCGCGAGCTCGGTCCGGACGAGGAGACCGGACCGCGATGACGAACTCGCTGGACAGCTACCTGATCCTGTCGGCGCTCCTGTTCTGCATCGGGACCTTCGGCTTCCTGGCCCGCCGGAACGCGATCAGCATGCTCATGTCGATCGAGCTGATGCTCAACGCGGTCAACCTGTCGATCGTCGCGTTCGGCGCCTTCAACCCCGCGCTCCGTCCGCAGGCATCGGTCATCGCCCTCATCGTCATGGCCGTCGCCGCCGGCGAGGCGACCGTCGGACTGGCCATCGTCATCGCCATCTTCCGCAACCGGCGGACGCCGCTGGTCGATGAGTACGATGCGATGCGGCAGTAGCCGATGCCGTACGACGCGCTCATCCTGCTGATCCCCGCGCTCCCGATCGCCGGCTTCATCTTCGCCGCACTATTCGGCCGCCGTCTCCAGGCGACCTACGGCCGGAACGCGGCGAGCCTGGTGCCGGTCGTGGTGGTGGTCGTGAGCTGGGTCGCCGCGATGATCGTCGTCATCCCGGCCCTCGGTCACGTCGAGCCGTTCGGCGAGCTCGGCCTGAACGTCCCCCTGTGGGACTGGATCCCGGCCGGCTCGTTCAACGTCGAGATCGGCTTCCACGTCGACGCCCTGACCGCGTGCCTGCTCATCGTGGTCACGACCATCGGCATGCTCGTCCACATCTACTCGATCGGCTACATGGCCCACGATCCGGGGACATGGCGATTCTTCGCCTACCTGAACCTGTTCATGTTCTCGATGCTCGTGCTGGTCCTGGCCGACAACTTCCTGCTGGTGTTCGTGGCCTGGGAGCTGGTCGGCCTGTCGAGCTACCTGCTCATCGGGTTCTGGTACCGCAAGCGGACGGCCGCGCTGGCGAGCAAGAAGGCGTTCATCGTCAACCGGGTCGGCGACGTCGGCTTCGCCCTCGGGATCATGCTCATCTTCATCAGCCTTGGGACGCTGAACATCCAGGACGTCATCTCCCGGATCGGCACGCTCGACCAGGTCACGATCGCCGCGATCGCCCTGCTCGTGTTGAGTGGGGCGATGGGCAAGAGCGCCCAGTTCCCGCTCCACGTCTGGCTCCCGGACGCGATGGAGGGCCCGACCCCGGTGTCCGCCCTCATCCATGCCGCGACGATGGTCAACGC
>JADGQI010000079.1 GCA_017881905.1 Chloroflexota bacterium | reverse complement strand
CTACGACGAGCCGCTCGACGCGGGCTCGGTCCCCGTCTCGAGTGCGTACGCGGTCGTCGTCGACGGCAACCCCCGGTCGGTCGGCGCGGTCGCCGTCGGTGGCTCGATCGTGACCCTGACGCTCGGCCCAGCGGTGACGAGCGGTCAGGTCGTGACCGCCTCGTACGGCGTCCCGGCGTCCAACCCGGTCCAGGACATCGCCGGCAACGACGCCACCGCATTCAGCGATGTGCCCGTCAACAACGTGACCCCAGCGCCGGGCGGCGCGGTCGACGCCTCGGGGAACGAGATCACCGATGCCGTCCGGGCCGCCGGGATCCAGGGCGATGGGCGCCCGCCGGATACGAGCGTCGGGATCTGGGAGGCCGCCACCAACCTCGACCCGGACGGCGGGTTCGAGAGCGGCAGTACCGCGGGCTGGGCCGCCGCGGGCGGCTCGATCGCCGCCTCGACCGACCAGGCGAAGTTCGGATCGCTCAGCGGCAAGGTGGTCACGTCCGCCCCCGGCGACCAGGTGTCGAAGACGATCGGCGGCTTGAGCGCGTCGACCCGGTACAGCCGTTCGCTCTGGCTCTTCCGGACCGAGACCGCGGCGACCCTTACCGTGAGCGCCCTGGACAACGCCGGGACGGGCATCCTGGCCAGCGCCACGGCCCCGGCGGTCCTCGGCTGGAGCCGGATCGTGATCCATCCCCAGACGCAAGCCGGCCAGACCTCGCTGACGACGCAGATCAGCTCGACCCTCGGAGCGATCTCGTACTTCGTCGACGGGGCGCAGCTCGAACGGAACGTCGTCTCCACCCCGTACGTCGAGACCAGCGGGTCGACCGCCAGCCGCGGCCCATCGAAGGTCAGCGTGGTCGGCTCCCCGGTCGGTCCGGTCCAGGGCTGGGTGGCCGTCCGGATCCGCTTCGGCTGGGACTCGACGGCCCCCTTCTCGCCCGACCCGGGCATCGTCGACATGAGCGTCTCGAACGATGACGCGCTGTTCTGCTACTTCGACGAGGCCTCCCACACCTTCCACCTCGAGCGGCACAAGAACGCGCTGGGCACCCATGCCTCGTCCGGGGTGCAGGCCTTCAGCGCGGGAACGGTCAAGACCGTGATCTTCGCCTGGACGGCGACCGATGTCCGGATCAGCGTCGATGGCGGACCGTTCGTCGGGACCGGCAACACGACGATCCCCGGGCAGGCGACGCTGTACATCGGATCCGATCAGGTCCAGGGGAACGGCTCGAATCGCCAGGCCGACTCGGACTACCTGTGGGTCGCCGGCGGCAACGGGACCCTGAGCGACGCCGACGCCGCGACGATCCACGCATTCGGCGATGCCGACCACCCGGTCGGCGACTTCCCCGGAAGCCCGACGTTCGTCTGGCCCGCAAGCTGAGCCTGGGACGGTGCCGCGGCCGCCGGTCGGTCAGTCGCGTCGGGTGGCCGCGCGGAGATCCCGGACTCGTCCTGCCAGGCTGTCGACGTCGCGGCCGTCGGGGCCGAGCGCGTCGACCAGGGCCGAGGCGACGATGACGCCGTCCGCACCGGCACCGACGAGGGCGCGGACGTGCGCCGGCCGGCTGACTCCGAAGCCCACGGCGACGGGGACCGGGCTGACCGCCCGGACGTCGCGGACGAGTCGCCCGACCGTCCGTGGCAGCGTCGCGCGGGCACCGGTCACCCCGACCAGCGACACGCAGTAGAGGAAGCCACCCGAGCGAGCGGCGACCCGGGCGCGGCGATCCGGGGCGGTGGTCGGGGCGATCAGGTAGACCACCGCCAACCCGGCCGCCCGGGCGACCGACTCGAACGGGCCGCCTTCGTCGGGCGTGAGGTCGGCCACGATGACGCCGCAGGCGCCGGCGGCCACGAGTCGCTCCGCGGTCGTCGCTCCGTCGCCACCCCCGATGACCTGGTTGGCGTAGGCCATCGGCACGAGCGGCAGGTCGGGGCGAGCGGACGCGATCCGCTCGATGAGCGCGATCGAGCCGTCGAAGGTCGCTCCGGCCCGCAGGGCGACCTGCGACGCCCGCTGGAGGGTCGCGCCGTCGGCCAACGGGTCCGAGTAGGGCAGGCCGATCTCGACGAGGTCCGCGCCGGCATCGGCCGCCGCGAGGGCGATCCGAAACGCCGTCTCGGCGTCCGGGTAGCCGGCGACGACGTACGGGATCAGCGCGGCTCGGCCGTCGCCGCGGGCCCGATCGAAGGCGGCCCGGATCCGGCGCGCGCCGGCAGTGCCGTCCGTGCCCGTCGCCGTCCCGGCGGGGCGGGGCGATCCCGGGTCGGCCGGTGCGCGGCCTCGGCCCGGCGCGGTCTGCGCCGTCACGACTCGACCTGGCGCTCGAGCGCCGCGAGGTCCTTGTCCCCCCGGCCGGACAGCCCGAGCAGCACGACCGTCTCGTCCGGGTAGGGCCGCCCGGAGCCTTCGACCCCGGCGATGAGCCGCGGCAGCGTCGCGAAGGCATGGGCCGTCTCGAGCGCGGGCAGGATCCCTTCGAGCCGACCCACCTCGCGCAAGGCGTCGAGCGCCTCGACGTCGGTCGCCGCCGCGAGTTCGAGCCGGCCGGCGCTCGCGAGCGCCGCGATCTGCGGCCCGACGCCCGGATAGTCGAGCCCCGCGGAGATCGAGTGCGCCTCGACGACCTGGCCGTCGCGGTCCTGGAGCATCAGCGAGCGACTGCCGTGGAGGATCCCCTGGGTGCCCCCGGCGAGCGCGGCCGCATGCCGGCCGGTCGCGATCCCCTCACCCGCGGCCTCGGCGACGGCCAGGCGCACCGTCGGCTCGCCGATGAACCGGTCGAGCAGGCCGATCGCGTTCGAACCACCACCGACGCAGGCGAGCACCAGATCCGGCAGCCGCCCTTCGACCCGCTCGAGCTGGGCGGCGGCCTCGTCCCCGAGGACGCGCTGGAGGTCGCGAACGATCGTCGGGTAGGGATGCGGGCCCATCGCCGAGCCGAGGACGTAGTGGGTCGTCTCGACGTTGGTGACCCAGTCGCGCATCGCCTCGTTGACGGCGTCCTTGAGCGTCGCCGTTCCGCTGGTGACCTGTCGGACCTCCGTCCCGAGGGCGCGCATCCGCAGGACGTTCGGCTGCTGGCGGCGGATGTCCTCGGCGCCCATGAACACGGCGCAGGGCAGGTCGAGGAGAGCGCACGCGGTCGCGGTCGCGACCCCGTGCTGCCCCGCTCCAGTCTCGGCGAT